>JAFQMS010000041.1 GCA_017396145.1 Lachnospiraceae bacterium | reverse complement strand
GAAGACCACACTGATATATCTTAAGTTCTGGTCCTACAACGATAACTGAACGTCCTGAATAGTCAACACGTTTACCAAGAAGGTTCTGACGGAAACGACCCTGCTTACCTTTAAGCATATCTGAAAGAGACTTTAATGCTCTATTACCAGGTCCGGTTACAGGTCTTCCTCTTCTTCCGTTATCAATTAAAGCATCTACTGCTTCCTGAAGCATTCTCTTTTCATTTCTTACGATAATGTCTGGAGCACCAAGTTCAAGAAGTCTCTTAAGACGATTATTTCTGTTGATGATTCTTCTATATAAATCATTCATATCTGAAGTTGCAAATCTACCACCATCAAGTTGAACCATCGGTCTAATATCTGGTGGAATAACTGGAATTACATTAAGAACCATCCACTCTGGCTTGTTCTCTGATTCCCTAAATGCTTCTACAACTTCAAGTCTCTTAATAATTCTTGCTCTCTTTTGACCTGTTGAGTCAGCAAGTTCTTCCTTAAGTTCCTGTGCATCTTTTTCAAGATCAATTCTTTGTAAAAGTTCTTGAATTGCTTCTGCACCCATACCAACACGGAAAGCATCGTATCCGTATTTTTCTATAGCATCATTATATTCTTTTTCTGTTAAAACCTGCTTATCTGAAAGGTCTGTTTCACCTTTATCAAGTACGATAAATGATGCAAAATACAAAACTTTCTCAAGGGCTCTAGGGGAAATATCAAGAATAAGTCCCATACGGCTTGGAATACCCTTGAAGTACCATATATGTGACACAGGAGCAGCAAGCTCGATGTGTCCCATACGTTCTCTTCTAACAGATGCTTTAGTTACTTCAACGCCACATCTGTCACAAACAATACCTTTATATCTGATTTTCTTGTACTTACCACAATGACACTCCCAGTCCTTGCTAGGTCCAAAAATCTTTTCACAGAAAAGACCATCCTTTTCAGGCTTAAGAGTTCTGTAGTTAATAGTCTCAGGCTTTTTAACTTCTCCACGAGACCATTCTCTAATTTTCTCTGGTGAAGCTAAACCAATTTTAATTTTGTCATAGATTAATTCCTGACTATTTTCCTTAACTGTTTCTGACATTTTCGGTGCTCCCTTCGTCTACTAGTCGTTATTATCTTCTTCGTCGAATCCAAAATCCTTGTCTATATCATCGAAGTCTTCCTCAGGAAAATCCTCTTCTTCTCCTAAATCAAAGTCGCTTTCCTGACTTTCTTCCTCAGATACTTCACTATATCCTGCATTAGAAAGTTCACTTTCTGACTTTAATCTGAAAGAATCATCACCTTCAATAAGTTGAGTATAATCTTCCTCACCATAGTCGATGTTTTCTGTCATCACAACTTCTTTACCATCCTCATCAAGAACAGTTACATCTAATGCTAATGACTGTAATTCCTTTAAAAGAACCTTAAATGATTCTGGAATACCAGGTTTCTCAATGTTCTCTCCCTTGATAATTGCCTCATAAGTCTTAACACGACCAACAACATCATCGGACTTAACAGTAAGAATTTCCTGAAGGGTATAAGCAGCACCATATGCCTCTAACGCCCAAACTTCCATCTCACCAAATCTCTGTCCACCGAACTGAGCCTTACCACCAAGTGGCTGCTGAGTTACTAATGAGTAAGGACCTGTTGAACGGGCATGAATCTTATCATCAACGAGGTGGTGAAGTTTCAGATAGTGCATGAATCCTACAGTAACATTTCCATCAAAATAATCTCCTGTACGACCATCACGAAGTCTTACCTTACCATCACGATTGATTGGTACACCTTCCCATTCTTTTCTATATTCAAGATTATCTTCAAGGTACGCCATAACGCCCTCATCAAGAACATCTTTGTACTTTTCTTTAAATGAATCCCATGGTGTGTTAACATAATCGTTAGCCATCTCCAATGTATCCATTATGTCGTTTTCATTTGCACCGTCAAATACTGGTGTTGACACCTTAAATCCAAGTACTTTTGCTGCAAGTGACAAGTGAATTTCAAGCACCTGTCCAATATTCATACGCGAAGGTACACCAAGTGGATTTAATACAATATCAAGCGGACGTCCGTTCTCAAGGAATGGCATATCTTCCACAGGAAGCACACGGGAAACAACACCCTTGTTACCATGACGACCAGCCATCTTATCTCCCACCTGAATCTTTCTCTTCTGAGCAATATAGACGCGTACGCTTTCATTTACTCCAGGTGGTAACTCGTCTCCATTTTCTCTTGTAAATACCTTAGCATCAACAATTATACCGAATTCACCATGTGGTACTCTAAGTGAAGTATCTCTAACCTCTCTTGCTTTCTCACCAAAAATTGCGCGAAGAAGTCTTTCTTCTGCTGTAAGTTCTGTTTCTCCCTTTGGTGTTACCTTACCCACAAGGATATCTCCAGCTCTAACTTCCGCACCAATTCTAATAATACCTCTTTCATCAAGGTCCTTCAATGCATCATCACCTACACCCGGAACATCTCTTGTAATCTCTTCTGGTCCAAGTTTAGTATCTCTTGCTTCTGCTTCGTATTCTTCTATATGAACTGATGTATATACATCATCCTGAACAAGTCTTTCGCTAAGAAGAACCGCATCCTCGTAGTTATAACCTTCCCATGTCATAAATCCAATAAGCGGATTCTTACCAAGAGCAAGTTCACCCTTAGATGTTGATGGTCCGTCAGCTATAACTTCTCCGGCCTCTACATGATCTCCCTTAAACACGATTGGTCTTTGGTTAATACATGTACCCTGGTTACTTCTCATGAATTTTATAATCTTGTAGTTTGACTTAGTTCCGTCATCATTTCTAATGATAATATTAGTTGATGAAGATCTTTCTACTGTACCAGCCTTCTTAGCAACTACACAGTTACCAGAGTCCACAGCGGCCTTCATCTCCATACCTGTACCAACAACTGGTGACTCAGTCACAAGAAGTGGAACTGCCTGACGCTGCATGTTAGAACCCATGAGGGCACGGTTAGCATCATCATTTTCAAGGAAAGGTATCATTGCAGTAGCAATTGAAAATACCATCTTAGGAGAAACGTCCATATAGTCTATCTTTGACTTTTCAAACTCTGAAGTTTCTTCTCTAAAACGACCAGAAACATTATTCTTTGTAAAATGTCCTTGTTCATCTAATGTTTCATTTGCCTGTGCAACATGATATTTATCTTCTTCATCAGCAGTCATATATACTACTTCATCAGTAACTACTGGATTAGATGGATCAGTTTTATCAACCTTTCTATATGGTGCCTCAACAAATCCGTACTCATTAATTCTTGCATATGAAGCCAATGAGTTAATAAGACCGATGTTTGGACCTTCAGGTGTTTCAATTGGACACATTCTACCGTAATGAGAATAATGAACGTCACGAACCTCGAAACCAGCTCTATCTCTTGAAAGACCACCTGGACCTAATGCCGAAAGTCTTCTCTTATGTGTAAGTTCTGATAATGGATTGTTCTGATCCATAAACTGTGATAACTGTGAACTACCAAAGAACTCCTTAACCGCTGCAGTTACCGGTTTAATATTAATTAAAGACTGTGGAGAAACACCATCTATATCCTGTGTTCCCATTCTTTCTCTAACTACTCTTTCCATTCTTGAAAGACCGATTCGATACTGATTCTGTAAAAGTTCACCTACAGCTCTGATTCTTCTGTTGCCAAGGTGGTCAATATCGTCAGCGTTACCAATTCTTATGTTCTTACCGTCTGTATGGTTATATTCAAGGTGCATATTATAATTGATAGATGCAAAAATATCATCCTTTGTAATATGCTTTGGAATAAGTTCATTAATATTAGCTTTGATGGCTCTCTTTATTTCTTCTATATCTGAACATGACTCTAAAATGTTCATAAGCACTGGGTAGTATACATCTTCTGTAACACCCACTTCTGCTTTATCAACATCAACATATTCAGCAAGGTCTACCATCATATTTGAGATAACTCTCTCGTTCTTTTGCTCTGTAGCAATGGTAACATATCTTACACCGCTGTTCTGAATAGCAACTGCCAACTCTTCACTAACAACTTCTCCTGCTGATGCAAGTATTTCTCCTGTTGACTCAGAAACAACATCCTCTGCAAGGGTAAAGCCTGCAATTCTATTCTTAAATGCAAGTTTCTTATTAAACTTATAACGTCCAACCTTTGCAAGATCATATCTTCTTGCATCAAAGAACATTCCGTTAATAAGGTTCTCTGCACTATCAACTGATAAAGGCTCACCTGGACGAAGTTTTTTGTATAACTCTAAAAGACCGTCATGATAATTCTCTGCGGTATCCTTTTTAAAACTCTCTAGAATCTTAGTCTCTTCGCCAAAATAATCTATAATCTCTTGGTTAGTACCAAGTCCTAATGCTCTAAGTAATACAGTAATTGGTACCTTTCTGTTTCTATCAACGCGAACATAGAATACATTATTAGAGTCTGTTTCATACTCTAACCATGCACCTCTATTAGGAATTACTGTACAAGTAAATAATTCTGTACCAATCTTGTCATGTCCTATACCATAATAAATTCCTGGTGAACGAACGAGCTGACTTACAATAACTCTCTCTGCGCCATTTATTACAAATGTGCCTGTTTCTGTCATTAAAGGCAAATCACCCATGAATATCTCATGTTCGTTAATTTCGCCATTTTCCTTATTGTGCAGTCTGACTTTAACTTTAAGAGGAGCTGCAAATGTAGCATCTCTTTCTTTACATTCCTCAATTGAATACTTGATATCATCTTCACATAATGTAAATGACCTAAATTCCAGACTAAGTTTATCACTATGATCTGTAATCGGTGAGATATCTCTGAAAACTTCATTAAGTCCTTCTTCAATGAACCACTTATATGAATCCTTCTGAACTTCAATGAGATTAGGCATTTCCAGCACTTCTTTTTGCTTAGAATAACTCATTCTAACGCCATTTCCAACTTTAATTGGATGAATTCTGTTTTTCTCCATCGCCGTTTCCACTCCTTGAATTAATATGAAATAGGCCTCTAATATACTATTTATAAGTATACTTTGGCATAGTAAAACACAATAGTGCACCTTCCATATTAGCACAAGACAGTCAACAAGTCAACTAATATTTTCTATTTTTTTGTCATGAATTTCTTGGTATAATTTTGTCCCGAATTGGACGCAAAACAGATAAGTTATATAACTAGAAAGGACCACACTTTGATGGTGTGGTCCCACATATAAGTTCAAGGATAGATTATTTTAAAGTAACCTTTGCGCCTACTTCTTCAAGTTTCTTCTTGATTTCCTCAGCTTCTTCCTTAGAAACGCCTTCCTTAACTACCTTAGGAGCTCCGTCAACTACTTCCTTAGCTTCCTTAAGTCCTAAACCAGTGATTTCACGAACAGCCTTGATAACCTTAACCTTCTCAGAACCTGCTTCAGTTAATTCTACGTTAAATTCTGTCTTTTCTTCACCTGCTGCTGCACCATCAGCTGCGCCAGCTGCTGCTACTACAACACCTGCTGCTGCAGATACACCAAATTCTTCTTCACAAGCTTTTACTAAATCATTTAATTCTAATACTGTCATGCCTTTAATTGCATCGATAAATTCCTGAGTTGTCATTTTTAATTACCTCCAATTTAATTTTAATAATCTTTTTTAATTGTTAATTCTAATGTCAGTCTTTTAATTAAGCTGCTTCTTCATTCTTTTCAGCGATTTGCTTAATAACACGCGCAAGATTTGCGATTGGCGACTGCATACTTCCAAGTAATCTTGAAATAAGTTCTTCCTTAGATGGAATATTAGCAACAACCTTAAGACCTTCTGCATCGTAATATGTTCCATCAACAACGCCGCCCTTGAATTCAAGCTTATCAGCTGCCTTCATAGCTTTGCTTAATGTTCTTGCTGGTGCAGTAGCATCCTCAATTCCAAATGCAACAGCTGTTGGTCCTTCAAGATGCTTAGCTAATTCTTCATACACTGTTCCTTCAAATGCTCTCTTAAGATAAGTATTCTTGTATACCTTGTATACAACGCCTGCTTCTCTTAAAGTTCTACGAAGATTAGTATCTGCCTCAACTGTAAGTCCACGATAGTCAACTAACACTACTGCAGATGCCTTATCTACATATGATTTGATTTCTTCAATGATAGGTGCTTTAACTTCTACCTTTGCCATGTCATTACCTCCTTTTAGAATTACCACTAATGTGGCGCTTTAGTAACAGTAATAAACTAAAGTATCTTCAGGGAGATTTTTTATTGCGTACACAAGTTTTCTCATCTACACAATAAAAAACCTCCCGTCCAAAGACGAGAGGTGAAATTACTAAATAAAATTTCCATTTCCTCGGTAGGCGATATCATCTTATGCCTTACGGCACCTACTGTCTTCGGTAACTGTCTACTAACAGCAAGTTAGATAATATCACACTCCTCAATGTGTGTCAAGCACTTTTTATTAATTTTCATCGTTTCTATCTGCATCTCTAACCCCATACTCAGCAGTACTTCCATCCGAGTAAACAACTTTAAACTCCTCTTTTCCACCATAAAGATGAATTGTTATTTCTTCTTCAAACCTGTTTTGGTTAAACACCACCCATCTGTCATAACCTACATCCAAGCCTTCCTCCCAATCTTTATACTTAATCTTGAAGCCTGTTTCAGTCAATGGTAGATAGTATTCAACCGTTGTTGTAACCGTTCCATCTCCAGCGTCTGTAAAAGGAAACTCTCCTCCCACTGTTGCGGTATGCCATGACCAAAGCGAGAAACCGTCGTAACTATCATCTCGGTGATAAACAAAGGTAAGATAAAACTTGCAATACCTTCCATTGACAAGTTTTACATTATCAAGCACTGTATAGTCAGCAACCTTATTACCAATCACATTAACATATTCTAATTCCGACAATCCACTAAGCGGACTCATATCAGAAACCTTACAACCCGTCAAATCTAATCTTTTTAAATTGTTCAACTGAGCCAAAACATTAATATCCGCCAGCACATTATTAGATAATTTCAATTCCTTAAGCCCTACAAAATATGCCAGATCATCAATCTGCGTAAGCCCTGCCTTACTCAAATCTAAACTTTCCACACTTGAAACATAACTATATGTCAATTTAGTTTCTGCGGTAATGCCAAGAGATTTTCTAACCGCCGCTTCAAAACCAGCATCAGCAAAAGTAATCTCAGACTCCTCTGGCTCTACAGTACTCACAGGAGTTGCCGTATTACTTGTAGAAGTATTCGAAGCCTGAACTTCTTTTTCCTTCTCATCATCTCCTTTTGATAAAAGCGTTACAATTACTAATATAACTATTACAGCACACAATGCCATTGCAGCAATTGTGGAAAGGTTCTTACCTGCTATCCTTATTTCAGAGAGTTTTTTTCTGTTACTAGCACTAGATGCGGGCGCATCATTTTTAACAGGGTTGGAAGAGTCTATTATCCTTCCATTAACACTAATAGTTCCACTATAATGAGTTGAATTCCCCTGACTAGAAACCCCTTGTGTCTCTCTCTTAACTGGGCTAACCGGTGGAATGGAAGTATACGCTGATCTTCTATCTCCTTGTATTGTTCCCGGATTACCACTAGCAACTGGTCGTGGTTGGCTCACTGTGTTTTGCGTAGCATGGCTCTCCTCTACTTGAGAAGGCACATCTGTCCTTGGTCCAAAACTAAACACACTATTGTTGTCCACCTTTCTTTGTTCCAATTGCTTTTCCATTCTCTTTTCAAACTCTTTTTGAAGTGTTTCTTCTAACTTCTTTTCTAGTTTCTTCTCTAATTCTTTTTCTCTCTCCCTCTCCTTTGCCTCTCTATTACTTTCTGCTAGAGATGGCAATACAGTTTCTGGTCTATATTCCACTGCATTATCAACAATAACATGTGGCGCAATATTCCCCACTGGTCTATATCCAGTATATGGCTGTTGTTCTGCTCCATAATTCACACTTGGCGACGGAGGCACAACACTCACTCCACCATACACACTGGCACGTGCCGGTTGAACAAATGCTTTTTCGGCTTTCTTCGGTCTTGCCTGTTTTGCAATATCATCAATTACCTGTGCATCCACAAAAGAAAACGCATTAAGTCTATAATGGTCATCACCATCTCCTGCAAACAATACATAATATGCCGTTCCATTTTCACGAAAGACATCAACAACCTGAATCTCACCATCATCAGCCATGATACTTCTTGCTTTATTTATGTAGTCATCAACAGTCTTATCAAATCCTGCTATTGCATCCTCTGAATTCACAATTATATTACCTGTTGATGAATCCTCTCTAACCGCCAGCACTGAAGGCAGAAATTCCTTAATAACAACCTTATTGTCTCGACTTAAATCCCATCCTATATATGTATTCTCATATGAAGTGGAATTCAGCGATTTTCCCACAAGATACTTACCACGCAAGATAAAATCCAGTCGCAACTTTTTCTTATCATCAAAATATGTACTTTTACTAAATCCACACTTTGGACACACGCTCTCTGCATTATCAAGTATTTCCATGCACCCTCTGCACAGTTTACTTATGCTGACTTTCTCTGCCATAATCTCGTCTCACTTCCTTTTATAAAAGTATATTCTATTAACTTTTTTCTAGAACTTCACGCATTATTTACTAAAGATTATAACACAAATACATACAATTTACCACTACATTATTGCTCCCCACTAACAAAAAAGGTCACAGCCATATTTGACTGTGACCATATATTATCATTTAAAAATAAGCACTATTAATTAAGCAAGTTTTGCTCCGTTAACCTTTACACCAGGTCCCATTGTTGAAGCCACTGTAACGCTCTTTAAATACTGACCTTTAGCAGTTGCTGGTTTAGCCTTGATAATAGCTCCCATTAATGCGTTGAAGTTATCAACTAACTGCTCTTCTGTAAATGAAGCCTTACCCACTGGCACGTGAATAATATTATTCTTATCTAATCTGTACTCGATCTTACCTGCTTTAATATCATTAACAGCCTTTGTAACATCCATTGTTACAGTTCCTGCTTTAGGGTTTGGCATTAAGCCCTTTGGTCCAAGAACACGTCCTAAACGACCAACTACACCCATCATATCAGGTGTTGCTACTACAACATCGAATTCAAACCATCCATCATTCTGAATCTTTGGAATTAATTCGTCGCCGCCTACATAATCTGCTCCAGCTGCCTCTGCTTCTGCAACCTTATCGCCTTTAGCGAATACTAAAACTCTAACCTTCTTACCTGTTCCGTGTGGCAATACAACCGCACCACGAACCTGCTGGTCTGCGTGTCTTCCGTCAACACCGAGTCTTATGTGAGCTTCTACTGTTTCATCGAATTTTGCACAGGCTGTCTTCTTAACTAAGCTAATAGCCTCTTCTGTGTCATATACTTTTGTTCTGTCAACAAGCTTTGCAGACTCTGTATATTTCTTTCCTTTTTTCATTCTATTAACCTCCTAGTGGTAATATCGGGAGAACCCTCCCACAATTTAAAAACTGTCAACTTGTGATGAAATCTTTCTTATGCCATAATAATAACATTATTATTCTACTGTGATACCCATGCTCTTTGCTGTACCTTCGATCATGCTCATAGCTGCTTCGATAGATGCTGCATTTAAGTCTGGCATCTTTATTTCCGCAATCTTGCGAATCTCGTCTTTAGAAATCTTAGCAACCTTAGTCTTGTTAGGCTTTCCTGAACCTGACTGAATGTTGCATGCCTTCTTAAGTAATACTGCTGCAGGTGGTGTCTTAGTAATGAAACTAAAACTTCTATCCTGATATACTGTAATAACTACAGGGATAATCATTCCTTCCTGTCCTGCTGTTCTTGCATTAAATTCTTTTGTAAACTGTACAATGTTTACACCGTGCTGACCAAGCGCTGGACCAACTGGTGGTGCAGGTGTTGCTTTGGCAGCTGGAATCTGTAACTTAATATAACCTGTAACTTTCTTTGCCATTTTAGCACTTACCTCCTAATTCTATGGATTACATCAATTAATAACTAATGTATTATATTTTCTTAATATCTGAAAAGTTAATTTCAACAGGAGTCTCGCGACCAAACATATCAACATTAATGGTTACGCACTGTTTTGCTGTATTGACCTGTCTAACAACTCCGGTAACATTCTCCCAAACTCCTGAGATTACTTCTATCATGTCACCTTCTTTAACATCAATAACAACAACTCTTTCGCCAATGCCCATATTAGCCATCTCCTGTGGTGTTAATGGTACTGGTTTTGAACCTGGTCCTACAAATCCTGTAACACCTCTTGTGTTACGAACTACATACCACGTTTCATCGTTCATTACCATATTAACAAACACATAACCTGGAAACATCTTTCGTTCAACCTTTTTCTTGGTATCACCTTTGTTTTCAATAACAGTTTCCATTGGCACCGATACTTCAAGTATCTGATCTTGAAGTTCTCTGTTTTCAATTGTTTTTTCAATATTCGCTTTTACTTTGTTCTCGTAACCTGAATAGGTGTGAACAACATACCAATTTGCTTCTGCCATAAAATCACCCTTATCCTACATTAAGAATCTTATCTAAGCCTGTCTTTATTATAAAATCCACTCCCACAATAAGTAGGGCTAAGATAGTTGTTATGACGATTACGGCAACAGACTGTTTTGCAACATCTGACTTACTTGGCCAAATGATTTTCTTAAACTCAGTCTTGAGAGCCTTGAACTTACTTTGCTTAAGTGCTGGTTGCACATCTTTATTAGTAGTTTCTCCCATATCTGTATCATCCTTTCGTCATTATTATTTTGTTTCTTTGTGTAATGTGTGTGATTTACAGAACTTACAATACTTTTTAGTCTCCATCCTGTCAGGATGTGCTTTCTTTTCTTTTGTCATGTTGTAATTACGTTGTTTACATTCTGTACATGCCAGTGTTATTTTTACTCGCACAATTTCCACCTCCGTTTAATTTCGTTGTGCTGTCCTTATTTTTAGGCATAAAAAAAAGACTTCTTCTCATCGCTAATACAATATATCACACTAATCAAGGTTCGTCAACGAAAATTTAACTTATATATTCAATTTTTTTTGCAATACTCTACGTTATTTCTTGTATTTTATACTTAAAGGATGTATTATATAAGTAATAATATAATTACACTGGGTGTATTATAGACTTTTTATTCAGAAAGGAGGCTTTGCTATGATAAACACATATAATTATCTCGTTTCCTCAGATTATTATAAACCACAGGTTAAGTATAATTCTCACAAGAAGAACGAACTAAAAAGCATTTATAAAGATATTATGGCAATTAGCAAAGACTCTCCTTTATATATGTTTAAACTCACTCCCGACAATCAATCTTTTGCTCTTAGCATAAAAAACTACGCTGGAGACATAACTTCGTCTTTGGAACAGTTTTCAGGAGATGACAGTGTATTTTCCAAAACCATATTAGCAAGTTCTAATGAAAGATGTGTTCAAGTATATGGTGACGCAGATTCTGATTTTGACCCACTAGAGATATCTGTAGATTCCTTGGCTATAAGCCAGCGCAATAAGGGTAAGGCTTTATATACTACTTCCTCTATTCTTTCTTCAGGAAATTACAAATTTAGAATTGATATTGAAGGCAATAGTTACGATTTCCAATACAAAGTCGGGGAACGTACCGATAATCATACAATACAAAACGGATTAGCAGATTTTATTAACAAAGCAAATATAGGAATAAATGCAACCGTAGGATATGCAGATAACTCTTCTCGCTCATTTTTGGTACTTACTGCAAGCAACAGCGGCACATATGAAGAAGATGGAGTTTCTTTCCATATCTATGATGATTCCACTGTAAACGGACGAGGTTTAGTGGACTATTTTGGCCTTGAACAGATAGATACATACCCATCCAACTCAAAGTTTTCTATTAACGGCACTAACTATAATGTAGCCGGAAATAAAGTGGAATTATTCAACGGCGCAACTTTAGAGTTTACAGCCCCTACCAGTGAACCTGTTACTATTTTCCCATCATCTGACGCGTCTTATGTTCTAGATGCTGTGAGAGATCTTGCCGGTGAATATAATTCTTTTATAGATTTTGTAGATAATAGTAAGATTACAGGAAACGGACCTGCTAAAGTTACTTCATTTTTGAAATCCGCAATTAAGGCACTGGGTTCGGAACTAGAATCTTGTGGTATATCCCTAAACGACAAAGGGCAGATTAAAATAGATGAATCTCTCCTTAAACAATCCGTTCACGACGGTTCTCTTAAAGAAGTCTTCACCTCAGAAAATGGTTTGACCTACCAGCTTCGCAGTAGAACCGAACTGATAGGTCTTAACCCAATGGAATATATTAATAAGACTATAGTTACTTACCCTAATGTTTCTCGCCCGGGTATTGCCAACCCATATCTTACTTCTGTTTACAGTGGTATGCTTTTTAACCAATACTGTTAATTAATATGTTCAGATATATACTTACGGGGAGTTTTTCCCGTAAGTTTTTTAAATATACGGCTAAAATAATTGGGATCATTATACCCTACTTCAAAACATATTTCTTTAATGGACATTTTGTTATGTTGCATCATTTCCTTTGCCTTTTTAATTCTAAACTTATTTAAAAAATCTACAAAGTTTACTCCCACCTCTTCTCTAAACACTTTACTTAAATATTGCACACTTATATTGCACTTTATAGCCATATCCTTTAGTTCTATTCTTTCCTTATAATTATCATATATGTACTCTATACAATATTTTACAAACTCACTATACTTTCTTCCTGCAGTGTATTTTTCGCCTTTTAAAATACTATTAAATCTTTTGGTTGCCCAAATATTTATGTCCTCTTTCTTTAATTTGAAATTCTTTTTGAACTCCTCCACATAATACTTAGCCTCTGATTCATATGAAACCCTGCTTCCCACGGTATAGGTTACAAGCGTTAAGAGTAAAACTATTCTATTGTACTTTTCTTCTTCATCTAACTGTTCATTATATGAGAGCAATTCCTCAAACATTGTAAAACACTCACTGTTTCCAAGTTCTATGCTCTCCACCAGTTTGCTTACCTTTTCTTTGTATTGTGTTATACACTCTTTATCATCAGTAACTTTTTCCCTATAAACATTCACCTCATCCTTCTTGTTTTCAGCCAAAGCCCTTAATGATTCCTCATAAGACTCTCCGATTTTCTCTATGGGATATACTCTTCCTACTCCCGCTCTTAACCTATCTACCCCTTCTTGTAAAATCAAATCATATATTTCTTTTGCTGTCCAATGCAATCTGTTTCTAGTCTTAACAGAATCATCACCACCCCCCTCTTCACTATGAACATATACACACATTCTCCCATGCAAAACCGGTCCTATATTAAACTCCACCTTATTAAACAACTTATATTTTATTTTCTTTTGCATTTCAAAATAATCTATTTCATAAGAATCATCATTTTCCATATCAAAAGTAATAATAAAACCACCATTTCCCACATTCATAACCCTGCGTATAATTTCTAAACTACTCTTTGAGCTCTCGTTAAACATAAGGTCATAGAAAAAAGCGTATTCAGATACAATATTACAATCTGTCATTTTTCTTTCATACGCTTTACTGTGAATACTTTTTATTTTATTTGCTAAAATCATTTCCATTAGATTTTCTACAGATTCAACAACAGCAATTTCATTTAAAGGTTCAAATAAACAATCAGAAGCACCCCTTCTGAAAACTTTTCTTACATAATCATTATCAACAGTTTTTGTTGTAACTATTATATGCAAATGCTCAAATTCTTTCTTCTCTTTGATTTTATTCAAAAGCCACATAACCGTTTCCCCTTGTATCTCAGAAGACACCAACACAATATCCGGCATAAGCATTTGGATTCTCTCTAGAATATTTTCACCGATTATGTTAATCTCTATTATTTCCAATTCGTCTCGTTTTTTCTCCAACGCTTTGCGAATAAGCATATTATTCTTTTTATTCTTTTGAACAAGTAAAACCTTAAGCATCTATAATCTCTCCGAAAAAATCATTCTCTTCATAACCGCAGTTCCTATCACCCCTGTAACCAACCCCATTATCACTCCCGAAATCAACAGTAACGGAAGATAACTTACAAACAGCCACTTGTTGCCTAATAATATAACCGCCACTAGAAGTTGAGCCACATTATGGGCAACCGCTCCAGCAACGCTTACTCCCTTAACAGAAAAATTAGTATATTTTTTTAATACTATCATTAGTATAAGAGCACACATTCCTCCACTTACACTATAAACAAAAGAATACGCATTCCCGTATGTTGCTCCACTAAGTACCACCCTTATAATCGATACTGTAAATGCCATTTTATTACCAAACTTCCACAATGCTACTATTACTACAATGTTGGCCAGACCTATCTTTATACCCGGTATAAAAACATCTCTTATAGCCACATTTTCTATGTAGCCAAAAACAAATGCAAGGGCTATCATCATACCTGCATATGCAACCTTCTTTCCCATACTTTTCTCCCTATTATCTTGTAACCAAGTACCATTCCTATAATCATGTTATTTATAGTGTTTCTAATCTAATCAGAAATAGTTACTGTCAAACGATGGGGAAGGCAAACTATACTCTGTCCTGTCTTAGTTATCTTACCCTTTTTAACACAGGTTTTGTTGGGGCAATCAGCCCTTTCCATAAAGACTTGTTCGTCTTTAATTATTATAATGTTTTCTCCATATTCGTTTTCTATTACAATTCTTTTGTTTTCCTTAAGAGAAACCGTTTCATATTCCTTATTACCCACAGTAATAATCACCTTTCCTGCAGGTATAAACGCATTAATAACCGTACCCGATATCATAACAACAACTGCAACTACTATCACTGCAACAATAAGCAACTTTTCCTTTTTTTTTAGTCCTTTTACTTCTTTATTATTTTCGTCGGACATTTTTCCTCACACTTTCCACAACCGCTACATTTATCATAATCAATCTTTGCCAAATTGTCTTCTATTACAATGGCGTCTGATTCGCAATTCTTTTTACATAACATGCAACCAATACATCCTGCACTACATCCTTTCTTAACATCCTTTCCTTTATCTTTAGATGAACATGCAACTTTATATTTACTGTCATATGGAATTAACTCAATTATTCCCATAGGGCATACTGCTATACATTTTCCACAGGCACGACATTTTTCATTATCTACCTTTGCCACACCATCCACTATACTAATAGCATCAAACGGACAAGCCTTAACACATGAGCCATACCCCATGCATCCATAGGTACACTCTTTTTTTGTTCCACCACCAACTACAAATGCTTTTTTACAATCCATTTCTCCATAGTAATTGTAGCGCTCCACTGTTTTATCACAACTTCCTGCACATTTAACAAAGGCGATTTTCTTTGCCTTCACTTCGCCTTTTACCCCCATAATATCTCCAATAGCATTTGACACCCCAGCGCCACCTACAGGACACGCATCAATATCAGCCTCTCCTTTTGCAATTGCACAAGCAAGCCCATCGCATCCTGGATAACCACATCCACCACAGTTATTTCCTGGAAGTATTTCTCTAATCTTTGTTTCTTTTTCATCTACCTCAACCTTGAATCGTTCTCCTGCAACTCCTAGTAACAGTCCCACTATAAGACCTACAGCCCCCACAACTAATGCCGCTATAATAACTGTCATATTAATCCTCCTAAATAACGCCTGCAAATCCCATAAATGCCATCGCCATAAGTCCTGCAGTAACAAGTACTATTGGCGTTCCTTTAAAGGATTGTGGTATATCATTATGTTCCATTCGCTCTCTTAGTCCTGCCATAATTACTATAGCAACAGTAAATCCACATGCTGTACCAAAACCATTTGCGATACTTTGTATTAGATTATACTCTTTTGTCACATTAATAATAGCAACGCCAAGGACAGCACAATTAGTAGTAATTAGAGGCAAATAAACTCCTAAGGATTTGTAAAGTCCCGGGCTTATTTTCTTTAATACCATTTCTACAAACTGAACTAATGCTGCAATAACAATAATAAATACTATCGTTTGCAGATATTCAAGATTTAAAGGGGTCAAAACATATTCATAAATTAAACTTGTAAGCGCGGATGAAACTGTGATAACAAATATAACCGCACCACCCATACCTGCTGCTGTTTTTATCTTCTTAGATACACCAAGGAATGGACAAAGTCCAAGAAACTGGCTTAGCACAACATTATTCACAAGGGCTGACCCTATAATAATAAGAATTAATTCTTTCATATGCTAGTCCTCACTTTCTGCTTTGCTTTTTTCGCCACAATCAATGCGATTGCAACTAATACAATTACCACCACAAGCAAGTTTAGATTCATTTTCCACATTAGTTGCACTTGGGGCTTTAAGTTTATTTTGAACCGCTGTAAGCATGGCAAGGACGAAAAATGCTCCTGGTGCCAACACAAATATAGTTGCCGGCTCATACCAATCTCCCATAACTTTTATACCAAAAATGCAGCCGCTTCCAATTAATTCTCTAAAAATACCAATAGATGTCAGTCCTACCGTAAATCCCAGACCCATTCCAACACCGTCAAACATAGAAGGAATAATAGGATTCTTTGAAGCATAACTTTCCGCCCTACCTAAAATAATACAATTAACAACAATCAAAGGTATATATATTCCCAAAGTATCATAAACTGCCGGAAGATATCCTTGTAGCAGAAGTTGTACCATTGTTACAAAAGATGCTACAATAACGATATACGCAGGCATTCTTACTCCATCTGGTATTACTTTTCTTAGGAGAGAAATAATTGTATTAGACATTACAAGTACAACCATAGTTGTAAGTCCCATTCCAATACCATTAAATGCACTACTTGTAACCGCCAGTGTTGGACACATACCTAGCATAAGCACAAATGTTGGATTTTCCTTAATTATTCCATTATAAATTCTTTCGCCGATTTTATTCATTATCCGCGCCCTCCTTTACAATAATTAAGCCCGTATCCGAATTCGTTACAAACGCTCCCACTCCATTTACTGCGCCTGTTACAGCCTTAGTGGTGATAGTGGCACCACTAATAGCGTCTACCTCATTTTCTTTTGCTGCTCCCGTCTTGGTCCACTCAATACCTGGTATTTTTTTATTCTCAAACTGACTTTTAAAACTCTTTTCTCCAGCATTCATTCCAAGTCCAGGAGTTTCGTCTATAGCCAAAATTTCATATCCGGTTAAAGTCCCATCCATTCTTACACCAACAGCAAGTGTGATCTCTCCACCATATCCTTCTTTAGTAGTTACACTAAACACATAACCTATTAACTCTTCCCCCTTATATGCTCCCACCCCTTCGTCTATGGAGATATGAGAATACCCTATTTTTTTTAGAATCTGTGTTTTGTTATTCAAGGCATTATCCAATTCTTCATTACCTTTAAACTCATCCGCCTCTTCAAACACTTCTTTATATGCTTTATTCTTTGCTTCTATCTTAGCCTGAGCAATAGGTTCTCTTGTAATGTATTCGACTGCTCCCAACATAAGTCCTGCAATAAATGTGATAACACATAAAACTAATGTATCTTTTAAAATCTTCTTAACCATGCTTCCTCCTTTCAACCCCAAAAGGTCTTGGCATTGTTACCTTCTCTATCAAAGGAACAAGCATATTTCCAATAATTATTGCATAAGAGACACCTTCGCTAGATGCCCCAAGGGTTCTAAACACTCCTGTCAGAACTCCAAGCAATATACCAAATACAATCTTTCCATTAGGTGTCACCGGACTTGTAACATAATCTGTAGCCATAAAAAACGCTCCTAACATTAGACCGCCAAGGCACAAATTATTAGCCACATAATCTATAGAAAAACCATTTTCCGAAAATGCACTATATACACTAATATAGGCAACAAAACTTAATATGTATGCCCCAGGAATCCTAATAGAAATAATCTTTTTACACAGCAAATATATTCCACCAATTAAGATTGCCACCGCCGATGTTTCACCTATGGTTCCTGCATGAATTCCAAGAAAAGAAGAAATAATGTCAACTTCTTCTCCTTTTTTTAACAACGCTAAAGGAGTCGCTCCCGATACGCCATCCACATATGCATATCCATTTAATCCTGAAAGTCCGTACCAAATCATATTCTTAATGCCTGTAGTCTTTGCCACAGTAAAATTAGTCATAATACCTGAAAATGATATTAGTAAAAAGCATCTTGCTCCAAGAGCCGGATTCATAAAGTTCTGTCCTATACCGCCAAATAACTGCTTAACAATAATTATTGCAAACATTCCTCCAATTATAGGCACCCACAAAGGTACTGTAGCAGGAAGATTAAGAGCAAGTAAGAGGCCTGTGACAAAAGCACTCATATCATTGGTTGTCAATTTCTTTTTCATTAACTTTTCATAAATATACTCTGACAAAACGCAAGAAACAATACACGCAAGTATAATTAAGGCTGCATATAATCCAAAATTATATACGCCAAATAAAGTAGCTGGCATTAATGCAATTGCTACTTCTTCCATTATCGACTTAACACTATCGTTATCTCGTATATGTGGAGCTGATGATACATTTAACAATTTGTCCATAACCCTAGCCCTTTCTTCTCTTACTGATAATACTTTTTCTTGTTTCTTTAAATGACTGGGTCAGCCTTAACTTTGCCGGACAAACATAAGTGCAGCTTCCACATTCATAACATTCCATGCCGCCAATCCTTGCAAAATTCTCCTCATCAAAATGTTTTGAAAATTCATACATTTTTTGAGGCACTAACCCACTTGGACAGGCTGCCACACATCTACCACACCTTATACAACTTAATGGTTCGTTAGCTGCAACTTCGTCCTTAGACATTGCCACTATGGCTGATGAATTCTTAGTTACAGGCACATCTAAGGTAAACATAGCCGTTCCCATCATCGGCCCACCAGATATAATCTTTTCCGGTTCTCCTATTAATCCACCCGCCGCCTCAACAAGTGCCTGATAATTAGTTCCAATCTTCGCAGAAAAATTACCCGGATTTGCAACAGCATCTCCTGTCACCGTAATAATCCTTCTCATTAGTGGAGTACTCTTACATACCGCCATATATATTGAGACAACTGTGTCTATATTGTTAACAACGCATCCCACATCTGCCGGAAGCATTGTCGAGTTGAACTTTCTTCCTGTCACAGCGTATACTAGATTACGTTCTGCACCCTGAGGGTACTTAGTTCTAAGTGCTTTAACTTTAATTCGGTTTTCATCCTTAACTAATTCCTTTATTGCCTTAATACACTCCGGCTTGTTGTCCTCTATGGCAATAACACCCACTGCATTATCAAAAAGTCTTAGTATTACCTTAAGCCCTTCTACCAACTCTTTAGAATTCTCAAGCATAACCCTGTTATCTGATGTAAGATATGGTTCACACTCAGCGCCATTAACAATAACGTAATCTATGTCATCATCATTTTTAGGAGTAAGTTTAACGTGAGTAGGAAACGCAGCTCCACCCATTCCCACAATTCCTGATTTTTTAATAATCTCCCTTATCTTCTCTTTAGAAAGTTCCTGATAATCTACTTCCCTCCCCAAACCTTCTATCTCTCTATATTCTTCATCATTATCAACCACAATTGACATAATCTGATTTCCTGATGCCGTCATTCGCTTTTCAATGCTTTTTACTGTTCCTGACACAGTACAAATAACATCCGCACTTACAAAACTCTCTCCAATGGCTATTGTCTGTCCCACCAAACAAGCATCGCCTTTTTCAACTATAGCCTTTGCCGGCGCTCCAATATGTTGCGATAAAGGATATACCATTTCTTTTGTCGCCGGTATATCTACAATCTCTTTATCCTTGGATAGTTCTTTTCCATCCAAAGGATGAACACCACCTTTAAACCCATAAGATTTCATCTTCGTACCTTACCTTTCCCTTTACAACTTCTCTTATATCCATTTTTTTTGCAAACATAAATAGCCCCTATCAGTATTGCAGAAATAAGTGCCCAAAAACATCCCATTCTAATAGAAAAAATCAAAAACTCATCTATCATATAAATCATTGCCATATAAAAATATTTCGGACTAATAGATAGTTTCTCATAAAAATGGGACACATACAAAACTATCGGCAATATCACACTCATCAAAAAAGTTGAAATCGTACTATATGTAATATACCTTAATGCTCTATGTCTCCAACTATGCATTTTCACAATAGCAACGATAATAATTATTGAAAGTATAATAATTCCTATAAAAGCAACTAATGCCACATCTAAAAAAGAATTCCAATAAGGCATTGCTCTAGAAATAATAACCATCTCTATGTTATCATTATATATATCTTCAATCAGTAACAAATACTCTTCCAAGTATTCATTCTGTTCATCGCTTAACTGCAAATTCTCTTCCTGTAAATAGGCATTAATATTATCAAGTAGTTTCTCTCTAATAAGTGTGGTATCCGCATTAAACTCTTTTTCCTCCACACTGGCCTTAACACTGGCACTTACATCTCTTTTAACATCTTCTAAATCAAATATGCCATGAACAACTTCTATAGGAAGACCAATAGGTAATGTAACGGATTCACACTCCGCATACATAGCATCTATAAGTTCTACTGAATAATTAGTTTTCGTTATTGCACTGACAAGAACAGAAGAATTCAATCCCCTAAAATATAAATCGCCAATATAAGTTAAACATGTTAACAGAATTCCTAATACAAATGCTAATATCGACGATAAAAAAAATCTCAAATGTTTATTACTCATATATTCACTCTAACCTAGTAATATTTTCCTTGCATCAATGTAGCTGAGGTCCAGATATTTTATCTGCATAAACAAACAATCTTTGTTGCCTTGAACCAGATAGAAGCCTAAATGGATAGCAAGTATACAAAATAAGCTGCTCATAATCCTGTTCTAAATCATAAGCTTTCATATCATCAGCCTTAAACACTTTTGTTTTGCTTACACTATACTGATACACTCCATAACTCGTCTTAACTACAAACACATCCCCTACCTTTACATTTTTTAAAGGTTTAAAAAACGTCGTACAATGTCCACCAATTAGTATTATCTTGCCATACCCTGGTACAAAACTCCCCAAATACTGCCCCACACCTACACGGGTAATTGAATCATCATCCCCCATATATATAGGAGCCTCTAGTCCGATTCTTTCACAAGATATCTGAGCATAATGCTGACCATAACTTGGCCATACAACATCATCTAATCCAACTTTTTTAACTGGAACTTCTCCTGTCGGTTCATCATCTTGTTCCATATCCTGTGGTTCTACATAAATACTCTCTAAATCTAAAGTAAAATCAGGTATTTCTTGCGCCATAATCATAGATGTTATGGACACTCCAATATTAATTATTGGTTTAAATGCAATATACACAAGAACATACCCTAAAATAGTAAAAATTAATGGCATATAAATATATGCCATTAAACGTCTAATTCTTCTTGAAATAATCATTATGCTTCAAACACTTTCTTCTTAGTTGCAATAACAATACATAAACCTACTGCAACACACAGCGAAACAGCAACAACAACTGTTGCATTCATGTTCATACCAGTCTGCTTAATTGTCTCTTCACCAGAAAGAACTACATTACCTTCATTGTCAATACCCTTGATAACACCTGTCTTAGTATTAACAGTAAGTTTTACATCAATAACCTCAGCTGCATCCTCTGCCAAAGATATCATCTTGTCCATCTGCTTGTTAGACATATTGCTAAAATCTTTAATCTTATTAGCAACCATATAGTCCTTACCGTCGTCTATGTAAGATAAAATCTCATCAACTTCTTCCTTAGTTACATCCTTCTTAGCGAGATAACTCTGAGCCTGATTGATATACTTTGCAGGAATCTTTACTGTCTTCCCATCAACAACAACACCTGCTTTTAATACATCTATAAGAGTCTGCTCATCAGAAGTAATCTCTGCTGCACATGCACATATACTCATTGCCAAAGTAAAACTTAAAACTGCAACGATAACTAACATTTTCTTCATCATCTTCATAAAATCTCGTCCTTTCCCATATTAGGATAATATATCTATATAACATAATATCACTAATTTCAAAAAAGTCAATAAAAATAGCATATATTTTCATTGACTTTTCCCTATTATTAAATGTAAATGCTAATTGTCGCTACCGGCAGATAAATACTTTTCTTTCGTAGCAAGTCCTCCTCTGATATGTCGCTGGGCTTTATTCGTATCTAAAACTTTTCTTACATCACTAGACAGGCTAGGATTGATTAAAGAGAGTCTTTCGCTTACATCTTTATGTGTGGTTGTTGGTATTTAGAACGGTTTGGGTTGGGAATGTACTTTTGTTTGTTTTATCAGCTGCTTTGGCGTTTTCTGAAGTTTTTGGCTTACTAGTTTCTTTTGCTTCTTGTCTATCTGCTTCTGCTCGATTGTCACCTTCGCATTTCTCTGTGTCATATACACTTTCTGTTCCTTCAATAAGTACAGTTTCATCCAGTCCTAAGTCACCGATAAGACGCAAGTAAATATCTACATTACCATCCTTGTCCACTTCGATTTTATTGATAAGTCGTTTTAACTGTGTGTTAGTCATCTCATGAACATCTGTGATATCTTCCATCTCTTTGAAGGTACTGTTAAGAATCGCTTCCAACTGCTCTCCCTTTGTCAGATTGTAAGATACCATTTTCAGTTCATTTTCCAATCTATCAATCTCTTTTCTCATGCCCCCAATTTTCTCATT
>JAFQMS010000040.1 GCA_017396145.1 Lachnospiraceae bacterium | reverse complement strand
TTTTTTTATAATTAATTTTAGTTTCAATGTTAATGGTTAATAGTTTTATAATCTTTGTTCAAAAAAACTGCTGTTTTTGGGTATAATAAAGTTAATATGACTAATTTATAAATTTCCTTTGAAAAATGTGGTAGATGCGTATATAATAATCTATGTATGCTAAAATACAATTGGTATGCAAAAAAATAATATCGATACATTTGAACGGAAGAAGTTTAGAATTTGAAAGGAGACCTAAAATGGCAGGCAGTGACATTGGAATTGATTTAGGAACAGCGAGCATTCTTGTTTATATAAAGGGCAAGGGAGTAGTATTAAAAGAACCATCAGTAGTTGCATTTGATAAGGATACTAATAAGATTAAGGCGATTGGAGAGGACGCAAGACTTATGCTTGGTAGAACACCAGGTAATATTGTTGCAGTAAGACCTCTTCGTCAGGGTGTTATCTCTGATTATACAGTTACAGAGAAGATGCTTAAGTATTTTATTCAGAAGGCTGTTGGTAGAACTCGTTTCAGAAAGCCAATCATCAGCGTATGTGTACCTAGTGGTGTTACAGAGGTTGAGAAGAAGGCAGTTGAGGATGCAACTTACAATGCAGGTGCAAGAGATGTTGCAATTATAGAGGAGCCTATTGCAGCAGCAATTGGTGCAGGAATCGATATTTCAAAGCCATGTGGTAATATGATAGTTGATATCGGTGGTGGTACATCAGATATCGCGGTTATTTCACTTGGTGGTACAGTAGTTAGTGCTTCAATCAAGATTGCAGGTGATGATTTTGATGAAGCAATCGTTAGATACATGAGAAAGAAACACAATCTTTTAATTGGTGAGCGTACAGCAGAAGACATCAAGATTAAGATTGGTTCAGCATATAAGAGACCAGAGACAGTTTCTTTAGATGTTAGAGGTAGAAACCTTGTAACAGGTCTTCCAAAGACTATTACAGTTACATCTGATGAGACAGAAGAAGCTTTAAGAGAACCAACAGCTCAGATTGTTGAAGCTGTTCATTCAGTTCTTGAAAAGACTCCACCTGAGCTTGCAGCAGATATCGCTGATAGAGGAATCGTGCTTACTGGTGGTGGCGGACTTTTATATGGTCTTGAAGAACTTATTGAAGAGAAGACAGGTATTACTACAATGACAGCTGAAGATCCAATGACAGCAGTTGCCATTGGTACAGGTAAATATGTTGAATTCTTAAGTGGCAACAGATAATTATTATATAAAAGAAGGTAGATTGCTATGGTTAGAGGATTATATACAGCGTACACTGGAATGATTAACGAACAAAAAAGACTTGATGTTATCAGTAATAATATGGCTAATGCAGCCACTGTGGGATACAAGACAGAAAGAGTATCTAACCAGGCCTTTAACCAGGAACTTACTTTAAAAATTAAGGATACTTCAGTAGCCTATCATCAGCAGCCTATTGGACATATGAGTCTGGGCGTTAAAGTTGGTGAAGTATATACAGATTATTCTCAAGGATCTTTAAGAGAGACAGAAGCTACTTTTGACCTTGCTTTAGAAGGGAAAGGATTTTTCCAGATAAGTTATCATAACAGAGATGGTTCCACATCTACCAAGTTTACCAGAGATGGTTCGTTTACAATGACCAGTGACGGATATGTGGTAGATATGGATGGTAATAACCTTATATCTGAAAATGGTGTTTTGCAGGTTCCACCGGATGCAGTTAACATAGTGATAGATGAAAGCGGTTATGTGTATGCCGATGAACAGTTAGTGGACAGGATTGCTTTAATAGATTATGAAGACTATGATTTTATAGAAAAGTTTGGTGAGAATATGTACCAAACAGTTTTAGGTGCAACACCTATACAGGCGACTGCTCATATTAGACAAGGATTTACAGAGCAGTCTAATGTTAATGCAGTTAACGAAATGGTTGACTTAATTACCGTGACAAGAGCTTATGAAGCGGGACAGAAGGTGATTAATACCATAGATATGATGACGGACAAAGCAGTAAATGACATTGGAAGAGTATAAGGCGTAATGTTTTTGGAATAAGGAAAGGATGGTAGCTTATGGTTAGGTCATTATGGACAGCGGCTTCAGGAATGAGAGCCCAGCAGACGAATGTAGATACTATTTCAAATAACCTTGCTAATGTTAATACAACAGGATTTAAAAAGGAAACAACAGAGTTTAAATCTTTGTTTTATCAGACATTGGCAGATAAATCATTTGATTCCGAGGGTATGGAAAAGCCAGTTCCGGCACAGGTAGGACTGGGTGTTAGAAATTCAGCTATAGTGTCTCGTTTTAATCAAGGTACATTGATTCAGACGGAAAACCCTTATGATTTTGCTATTCAAGGAGAGGGATTCTTTCAGGTGAGAACATTGGATGGTACTATCGGATATACGAGAAATGGGGCTTTTACTCCAGCTTTAGGAGCAGGTGGGTACACAATATCTACTAGTGAAGGATATCCTTTACTTGATATTAATAATAACCCGCTTGTGTTGTCCGATGAATATGATATGTCAAAGATAACAATTGATACAGATGGTCAGGTATGTTATCCAGATGGTCAGAATAACGCAATGCCTATAGGTATTCAGATTGGACTTGTTCAATTTGCTAACCTATCCGGGCTTGAGAAGACATCAGGAAGTATATTCCTTGCAAGTGAAGCTTCAGGTGTGCCCCAGTTAGAGGTTAATTCACCTAACCTTCAGGCAAGCGTAGTTAAGCAGATGTATTTGGAACAGTCTAATGTATCTGCAGTTGATGAAATGGTTAACCTAATTGTGGCACAAAGAGCATATGAGATGAATTCCAAGATTATTACAGCATCGGATGATATGCTTAGAACAGCAAATAACTTAAGACAGTAGATAATGGTGTAAGATTTTAGCGTGTTAAGATATATTAGTTTGTAGAAATGTCCTTTAAAAAGGAGGGATTTTTATGTCTCTTAATATTGGTAGTGATATGGCACAAGCTTATGGATTGGCAAATTCTCAAACAGATGCATACGCTTCAGTGAAGGCTAATGAACTAAAGGCGACTTTAGCTAATGTAGAGAATGCAACAGATGAAGAGTTAATGCAGGTCTGTAAAGATTTTGAAAGTTATCTGGTTGAGCAGGTATTTAAGTCTATGAAAAAGACAGTGCCTAAAAATGACGATGAAGAAAATGAATATATGCAGTATTTTGGAGATAACCTTTATCAGGAATATGCTTCTAATATTTCCGATAAGGGAGATTTGGGTATTGCACAGACTCTTTATGAATCAATGAAGAGAAATTATGGTGTAGGTAGCAGTATCTCTACGGAGAAGAAATCAGAGAGTTAGTTATTTTACCCATTGATAAAAATATATATATATTTATAGAATTAACAGATAAGTAGTTTAATATGAAAGTTTATAAAGATGCATGGAGGAAAATATGAGCACATTAGTTGTTATGGCAGCTGGAATGGGAAGTCGTTTTGGTGGGATAAAGCAGTTAGAACCAATTGGACCAAATGGAGAGATAATTATTGATTATTCTATTCATGATGCAATTGAAGCAGGTTTTGATAAGGTTGTATTTATCATTAGAAAAGACATAGAAAAAGATTTTAAGGAAGTAATTGGCGACAGACTTGCAAAGAAATATAATGTTTCTTATGTATTTCAGGATATGAACGATATTCCAGAAGGCTTTGAGGTTCCAAAAGGAAGAACGAAGCCATGGGGAACAGGACAGGCAGTTCTTTCAGTAAAAGGTGTTGTAAATGAGCCGTTTGTAGTAATTAATTCAG
Source organism: Lachnospiraceae bacterium (assembly GCA_017396145.1). GTDB lineage: Bacteria > Bacillota > Clostridia > Lachnospirales > Lachnospiraceae > RUG11200. The sequence goes on along the minus strand of JAFQMS010000040.1, from coordinate 140,884 downwards.
ATGATTATTATGGAAAAGAAGGATTTGTAAAGCTTCATAAGTATTTAGAAGAACACACAAAGGCGGAGAATGGAGTGTATCCTTTCTGTATGGCTGGATTTAAACTTGGGAATACTTTGAGCGATAATGGTACCGTAACCCGTGGTGTATGTAAAGTAGATGACAACAAGATGTTAACTGAAGTTAACGAAACTTTTGAATTAAAGGCCATAGATGATGATAAGGTGTTGGGAAAAACATCAGATGGTGTGGATGTAGAACTGGGTATGGATACTTATGTATCTATGAATATGTGGGGATTTACACCAGAGTTTATAGAAGAACTAGAAAAAGGTTTTCCAGAGTTTTTAGGCAATGTAAAACCAGGAGATTTGAAGGCAGAATATCTGTTGCCAACAATTGTAAGTAATTTATTACAGAATAAAAAAGCAACAGTGAAGGTGTTGGATACTAACGACTACTGGTATGGAATTACATATAAAGAGGATAAGGAAGCGGTTGTAAACTTCTTTAACAAATTGAGTGCTGATAATGTATATCCAAAATTGGTATAATGTTGGTATAATAATAGAAAGGAGTTTTAAATATTAATTGGGTTAACAAAAGTGCAAGAAGAGTTATTCCTATATTTTTCCCAAATAGGTGTCCGGTGTGTGATATGGTTGTTGCACCAGGTAATTTGGTATGCAACAATTGCAAGAATAAATTGGTACACATTAAAGAACCTATATGTATGAAATGCGGAAAACAACTGTGGCAGGATGGACAATACTGTTATGATTGTAGTCGAAAGCATTTTAGTTTTGATAGAGGGTTTGCACTATACAATTACAATGAAGATATAAGAAAATCAATCATTAGGTTTAAATATAAAGGTAGAGGAGAGTATGCGAAGTATTATGGAATGGAAATGGCAAAAAGATATGGTGATTTTTTAAGAATTCATCATGTTAACGCTGTTTTTCCTGTGCCCGTACATACTAAAAGACTAGAACAAAGAGGCTTTAATCAGGCAAAACTTATTGGGGATATTTTGTGTGAGAATATGGGCCTAGCCAGTCTTGATGGAATGATTCTAAGAGTTAAGAATACTGTGCCACAAAAAGAATTGGATGATGTGGGCAGAAAAAAGAATCTGGAAAAAGCATTTCAACCAAATAAAGATTTTATATTATCTGATAAGGTTAAGAATGTGGTAATTGTTGATGATATTTATACTACAGGAGTAACTATTAATGCTTGTAGTAAGATAATAAAAAAGATGTTTGGGTGTAAGGTTTATTTTTTGGTGTTAGCAATTGGAAGAGGACTCTAATTACTGTAAATGATGTGTCATAATAAAGAGTAAAGGATGGATAGACATGGAAGTAAGGAATTGCAGAATATGTGGAAATCTTTTTAATTATGTAATGGGAGCTCAGCATTGTCCTTTGTGCAAAGCTAATCTGGACAAAGTATTTGAGCAGGTAAAAGAATTCTTGTATGAGAATAAAGGTGCTACAATCGCCCAAGTTTGCCAAAACATAGATGTAAGTAAAAGACAGATAGAACAGTGGGTTAGAGAAGAAAGACTTACGTTTGCCACTGCGGAAGGTTCAGGAGTAACCTGTAAAAGATGTGCAAAGCCTATTATGAGTGGTACATATTGTGAGAGTTGTAAAACAAGGGTTATCGGTAACCTCAATAGTGCCTATAAAACCCCTAATGTAGTAGTAAAAGAAACCCCTAATTATGCTTCAAGAGCAAAGATGAGATTTCTGGAAAATCAGAATAAAGGTGACAAATAAGAATTAAAGAGTATGTTTTAGAACACATTTGTTTGCAAGGTCAGTTGCAACGAAACTAAGTTTTGAAACATACTCTTTTTTTGTGTGAAAATGATTTCTAAGATAGGTGACTTTGCATTCTAAAAATTCGTTTGATACATCTGACTATAAAAAAAACTGTTCCAAATATATCCTATAATTGTAAATTTAGCACCCTAAAATTCCTACCCTATATTCCAGATTTCCCCAAAAGCGTGTCGATTATAATCAAAAACGCGACAATTTTAACAAACCCATTGTTTTTTTACTGGAAATAGATAATTATTAAATTAGACATAAGTCTGATTTAATTTTTGTATATTCAGAATAAATCTCCAACCAGATTTGAAAACTAAACACTCCCGATGGAGAAACGAATTTACAACAGAAACCTAAGTTTCGACATGGGAGTGTTTGGTTGTTGAGTATTCTTTATAAAGTCTTTATTCCGTCCTCCTCAATCACAATCTTATGCTCTTTGTAAAGCCTTCCAATTGCTCGCTTAAATGCATTCTTGCTAAATCCGAAATAATCCATTATCTCTTGGGCAGATGATTTGTCGTGATATGGTAAGAAACCCTCATTTTCCTGTAATTTATCTAGTATAAGGGCTGCGTCTGCATCCATCTGGATGTGGGCGCGTTCTCTTATCTTAAGGGTGATTTTACCGTCTTCGCGAACTTCATCTACAGTAGCGGTTATGGTTGAACCAATTTCTAGCTGGGTATCTGACAGATGGGTTGGTAAAAGGCCAAGATATTTATCATCGATAGCAACGAAGGCGCCAAGGCGAGGATTAATATCAAATACGGTTCCGCTGACTGTGTCCCCTGTAGTGTAACTGTGATTGTTGTAGAGCAAATCATATACTCTAGTTGTAGCACAAAGTCGACCGCTTTTATCAATGTAGAGAGTTACAAATACTTTATCTCCTGCGGTTAGCTCTCTTTTTTGCTCCTTATATGGAAGGAACAAGTCTTTAGCTAATCCCCAGTCTAAAAAAGCACCAATATCATTAACTTCTTTAACTGTAAGAAGGGCAAACTGTCCCATTATAAGTTTTGGAACTGTAGTGGTTGCAATTAGTCTGTCGTCAGAATCTCTGTAGATAAAAGCATCTACTAAACTACCAGGTAACATGCTATCAGTAACCTGATTAGTTGGAAGAAGAACTGATGGAGAAGTATCATCATTATCCATGGTCTCAAGGTAAACACCATGAGGGGATTTTTTAACGACTGTAAGAGTTTGAATATTACCAAGTTTAAACATAAAATTCTCCGTTCTGAGACGCTTTTTATAGGTGGATTTATCAATAAGATTATTTGAAACGTCTCTAAATTAAGTGATTATTTCATAAACTGAACAATGGTGTATGGTTTATCATTTTCATCCAGAAGACATATTGTACATGCATTATCTTCGACGCTTACGCATGGTTTAATGGTGTCTCCTAAAAGTGCGGATTTTCTATAATCAGCTCTAACGATGGAAAAATCAAAGTCCTTTGGAAGATATTCTTCTGCCATAAGAATATATTGTCCGTTATTAACATGGTTGTTATTATCTAAGTTGGCTTTATGAACAGTGAATGTTTCATAAGTAGTTAATTGCTTTGGAACAGGTATCTTTCTTGGCATATATTCCATGTCATAAGGCTCTTCTTCACCGTATGCTACAATGTCACTATCTTCAATCTTTAGTGGTTTTAATGTGTTAGTGTCTATAAGTACCCAAGTAGAGTTGGAATATGCTATAACTTCACCGCTTGTGGACTTCATAATAAAATTACGCTGGGCGTAAAGTTTGTCTCTTTTATGAGGCCAGGTAATTATATCTACATCTTCAGCAAATCTTGGCATACGATTGATGTGTATCTGCCAACTTACTATCATCCATACTTTGTTCTCTTTTGATAGATGTTCAAAACCAAGGCCAACAGCTTCTGATTGAAAAGTAGAGCAGTCTTGAAAATAGTTAATAAGACTTGCTACAGGGAATTCTAATTCGCTATTCAATTCAGAGTATCTTATTTTTGAATTAAAACTATACATTTTTCTTAATTACCTCCAAAAGTTCATCATTCTTTTCAGGTGTCATGAAGCAAAATCTGAAAAAATGATTATCTAAAAATGGGAAAGTGGAACAATCTCGTATCATAAGTCCCTTCTTTATTGCTGCCTCAAATATATCTGTAGATGTTATATCCTCTCTTAAAATCTTAACGAGGACAAAGTTGGCACTAGGAGGGTAGTATTTAATATCTGAAATGTTATCGAGTTCGTTGCAAATACGTTCTCTTTCTTTATGTATGAGAGTGCAAGTTTCCTCGATGTACTCAGTGTCGCTAAACATTATCTCGCCGGCAATCGCAGCCAGTGAATTGATGGTCCATGGATTCTTCTTTTTTTCAATCTCCTTAAGCAAATCATTATTACCGCATACAGCATATCCAAGGCGAAGACCTGGGGCTGCAAAGAACTTTGATACTCCGCGTAAAATTATTAAGTTGTTATAATAAGTGGTAAGTGGAACGCAGTTAATTGAAGTATAACTGTCAGCAAATTCCACATAGGTTTCATCTATCATAACAAATATGTCGTTTTCTTTGCAAATATCTAAGATTTTTCTAATATCTCGTCTTGTGATACTTGAAGATGTAGGGTTGTTAGGATTACACATAACAAGTAAATCTATGTCGTGAGTAAGCTGCCCTTTTAAATCGTTTATGTCTAGGACAAAGTCATTAGTTTCTTTCAATGGATAGTATCGGCTTCTTCCTCCGCCAAGGGATATTTCCCTTTCATACTCAGAGTAGGTTGGACCGACAATTAGCGCTTTTTTAGGTGAGCGTATCTTAATCATTAGAGATATTAACTCTGTTGAACCGTTGCCTACTATTATGTTAGAGTAATCGGTGTCAATATATTCTCCTATGGATTTTCTTAGAGCAGTATATTCTCTGTCCGGGTATGAAGTTATTGCATCAATACGTGCAGAAAGAGTATCTCTTAACTTTGGAGAAATGCCAAGAGGATTAACATTGGCTGAAAAACTTGTTATATCTTCTTTATTAATTCCAAAGGTTTTTTCTATTAATTCTAAATCACTTCCGTGAAAATGGTCTTTATGCTTTAACATATTTGTTCTCCGTTCCAAAACTTTTTTGTAATAGCCTTACATTTTAAGTATTTCCTTGATAAATACATGCCTAAAGTGTTATAATATTATAACTGATTTTAAATGAGTATTCAATACGGAGAAAAAGGTAAAGTATCGTGAAGGATAAGATAGGAAAGTTTGCAAAAGGACAATTTGAATATACAACACCTCGTATTATTCTGGACAAAGAGAGCATTAATGAAACAGCATTTGCCGGAACGATTGCTAAAGGAAGTATCTTATTAAGTTCTAGTGGTGGAACGGTAGTTAAAGCACTGGTTTATTCTGATAGAGAAGAACTTAAATTTGAAAAAGAGTCTTATATAGGCATTAAGAATGAGATTAAATACAGCATTAACTGTCAGGAAGCCATTCCCGGAGAGGTTATTGACGGCAAATTAATAATAGTCAGCAGCCTTGGGGAGATTGAACTGCCATACAGTTTCAAGATAGAAAAACAAGCATTAGAGACAGAAGGCGTTAAACTTAAGGATTTATATGAGTTTACCGAGTACGCAAGAAACAACTTCTATCAGGCGTCAAGATTATTTGCCGGAGAGGAATTTGAAAGAGCGTTTTTGGTAAAGGATGCAAGGTTTAAGGTTTTATATGATTCTCTCATAAAGGGTGAAGACAAATGTGTTGCGTTGGAAGAATTCCTAGTGGGTGCACATAAAAAGCATGGCGTGAATTTGTCCGCAGATAGAAAGATTTTTGACTATCCAGTAGATAAAGAAGATTTTAGGGAAAGGGTTGTACTTACAAAAGACACATGGGGATATGTGAGGTATAACCTAAGAACAGACCACCCAGCAATAAGACTGGATAGAAATGTTATTAATAATGATGACTTTATTGGGAATACTTTTACTCTAGATTTTGTAGTGGACAGTTCATTTGTGCCACAAGGCAGACATAAAGCACACATTTACATAGAAAATGTTAGTGGTGTAATTAAACTGGAGATTAATCTTACAAAGCAGGGTAAAAAGAACCAGGATTTATCAACAGGAAGAATGAAGGCATTTCAATGCAGATTTTTAAAGAACTATATTGCCTTTAGAACTGGTAACATAGATGTGGAGAAATATGTAGCAGACAGCGAAGTGCTCATTTCCAATTTGTGTATCCTAACAGAAACAGGAATTAATGATTTGTTTAAAGTTCACCTTATGATGGCATCAGGCAGACTTAATAAGGCATCAGAACTTTTAGTGAATTTTGATAATGCATTAGCGAATCAAAAACAGGAAGATGGTCTGTTAAAGGCTGGAAGTATGTACCTTCATACAATGCTTGATAAGAATCCAAGTCTGGTAACAGAAGCGGCTAATACTATTAGAGGATATTACGATGCTGACAAAGAAAGATGGGAGTATCTATGGTTACTGCTTTACCTTGATAAAAAATACGAAAGTAATCCAGCGGCAAGAATTATGGATATAAAGCAGGCTTACCAAATGGGATGTATAAGCCCTGTAATGTATTATGAAGCTTGCATGGCATATAATCAGGATAGTACATTAATCAAAGAATTAGGAGCCTTTGAGATTAGCGCACTCTACTGGGGGGCAAAGAATAACTGCCTAAGTAATAGTGTGATGGCAACATATATAATGTATGCTTTAAGACTTAAGAATTATTACAAGTTAGTTTTTAAGACATTGGTGTTGTTTAAAGATAAATATAGAGAACAGGATTTGTTGTGTGCAATTTGTACTCAACTTATTAAAGGACAAAAAGTTGGAGACAAATACTTTAAATGGTATAGGGAAGGTGTTCAGGCTAAATTAAAGATTACTCAGTTACATGAATACTATATGTATTCCTTTGACGAGAATTCAAAAGAGCCATTGCCACAATCACTTCTTTTGTATTTTTCATATAACAGTGGTCTGTCAGATATGAAGAAGGCCTATCTATATGCTAATATTATTAAGAATAAACAAGGTGGGGGCCATTCAACTTATAAGAATTACAAAAAACTTATATATGCTTTTGCGAGAAAACAGATGCAGGCTAGAGTGATTAATGAGAATTTAAAAGTAATCTATGAAGATTTTCTTGCAAGCGAGGGTATAGACGAAGAAACTGCAACTAACTTACCATATGTGATGTTCCGTAATGATGTAAGTTGTTATAATCCGGAATTTAAGGGAATTGTGGCAGTAAGTAAGATTTTAAAACAGGAACAGTACACCCCATTTATTGATGGGAGAACTCAGATTAATATATACGCACAGGATACAGAATTGTTTTTGGTAGATAAAGATAATAACAGATATGCCAGAACTAATTTCTTTACGGTTAAGAAACTTTTAAACCCTGATAATTATATAGATAAATGCTATCTAAAAAATCCAAGCAGTAATATGTGCCTTATATATATGGCGGATCAGTTGGATAATTCAAATAAACTTGACACTTCCTCTAATATTACTGCAAGGAAAAAGGTTATTGAGATTGAAGAACTTAGAGATGATTATAAAAGAAAATGTCTCTATAGTTTAATACAGTACTGTTATGATAATAGAGAAGTCGAACTGTTAGATGCTTATCTAGAACAGATAGATTTAATGAATATGAGCAAGAGAGAACGAAGTTATATTGTAGAATACCTTATAATTAGAGGATTTTATGAGAAAGCACTTCGTGGGGTTATGGCATATGGAGTAAGCGTAATTCCTGTTAAACAACTGTTTAAATTGGCGATAAAATGTATAGCCATGGAATGGGAAGAAGAATTGATAGAAGGAATAGTAACCCTTTGTTATTATGTATTTAAGCATGATATGTATGATGAAGCATTACTTAGTTATCTGTGTAGGCATTTTAGCCTGGGAACAAAGGATATGCTAAGTGTTTGGAAAGCCTCAAAAAACATGGGTGTGGATACAGGAGAACTAGAAGAAAGACTTTTAGGTCAGATTCTGTTTGCTGAAAGTTATTCTATGGATTCTGCTGCAGTATTTGAATCGTATTACGGTCATAGCAGCGATAAGGTTCTTGTAAGGGCGTTTTTAAAGTACAATGCTTACAAATATGTAGTTAAAGACAGGGTTGTACAAGAAAGTATATTTGAGATTCTTAAGAAAGAGATTGCAAGTGATAAGAATGAACTATGTATATTGGCACTTCTTAAGTATTACAGTACTTTAAGCGAACTTGATAAAAGTGAAACAATATTTGTTGATTACTATGTAAACCATTTTGGAAGTAAAGGAATAGTTCTTCCTTTCTTTAAGAATTTTGGTGGAAAGATTAATTTGCCGGAATATATATGTGACAAGTGTTATATTGAATACAACGCTGACCCAAGTATTCAGGTGGATATTCATTATCTTATTGATTCGGATAATGGAGATGAGAGCGGTTTTGTAACAGAGACCATGAAGGATGTCTACATGGGAATCAGAGTTAAGGAATTTATGATTTTCTACGGTGAGAAACTTCAGTATTACATTAGCGAAAAGGGACTTATGGAAGATAAGATTACAGAAAGTTTTAATGCCAGTGTTGATGCTACTCATGAAGAGGATAATTCCAGATACAGTAAGATTAATCTTTGTCTCATTAGTAGAGAGATGAAGGATGAAAAGACAATGTTAGATGTAATGAAAAACATAGCGAGAACGGATTATCTTGCAGAGAATCTGTTTAATCCTATGTAGGGTGCGGAGAGTGCAATGCGCTAACAATCCGCTTAATCCAGAAAAGTTAAGGATGTGAAATGTGTTGGAGCAAAAGCATACATTGCTGGTTGGATTTGATTTGTGCAGTAACAAATCGCAGATAAGTTGTTTTAATAAAAATACCTTTGAGCCGGTAAGTCTTATTGCAGATGTCATTAATGATAGTGAAATGATAAGCATGGATATAGCTGTTAATGTGAAAACTGGCGAATGGTATTTCGGAGAAGAAGCTGTGGATAATTCAGCATTTTCTGAAGATATAACTTTGCTTGAAAACTTTTTAGATTATGTAAAGAAGGGTGAAACAATACCTCTAGGTGACAACTCCATAGACAGTGTGGAAGTTTTGGCTAGGTTTTTTAGAAAATATCTTTCAATCTTAAAAAGATATTTTCCAAGTGAAACTATAAAAAAGATAGTTGTTACTGTTGAAAAAAGCAATGCTATTTATGTTAAGACAATATTTAAAGCCTTAGAGAAAATAGGCATAGAAAAGGAACGAGTCTCTGTTATTGATCATTCCATAAGTTATGTTTACTATGCTTTAAGTCAGAAGAAAGAACTGTGGATGAATGATGTAGCGCTGTTTGATTTTGGAAGCGAAGGTTTAAAGTATTATCAACTTTCAATAGACAGAAAGCACAGACCTATTACCGTTAGTGTGGTGTGCACTGATTATTCCCAGCAGCTTAGCATGGATTTGTTTGGCGTGATTTATGTGGAACAGTTAAGATATATATTTGAAACTATTTCAAGGGAGTGTTTGTATAAACAGATAGTTTCTACTATATATGTGACTGGAAAAGGTTTTGAAAAGTCATGGGCAGATGGGGTAATTAAGAATCTTTGCGTTGGCAGAAGAGCCTTCAAAGGTCAGAATCTTTTTTGTGCAGGTGCTTGTTATGCGGCAAGAGAAATAAGCGGTGAAGCAAATCACTTCGAAGATTATATGTTCCTTAATGAGGATATGATAAAGGGAAGTGTAAGCGTCAAGGCATATGCAGATGCAAAAGATAGTGAAATCTATCTTGTAAAAACAGGTACGGCGTGGTATGAAGCAGAACTTAGTGCGGATTTTATCCTTGATGATGAGACTCCAGGGACAAAAGAAGTTGAAGTTATTGTAAGAAATGATTTGTTGAATGCAAAGTCTTCGTATATTATTGCCCTTGAAGGCCTTAATGTAAGACCCAATAAAACTACAAGATTAAAGATTAGAGTAAAGTTTATAGATGCAACAACCTGTGTCCTTACTATAAAGGATATGGGATTTGGAGATTTTGCTAAGGCAACCAATCGTGTCTGGGAAAAGGTTATTGAGATGATATAATGGATTATGAATTTTCTAGACAGTAAGATTAGGCCTAAAAAGAATTATTATGAAAGGAGGCAGACATGAGTAATTTGATTCTATGTAACGGCATAACCGCAGATGAACCATATAATTTCTCTCTTACGGGAGATAATGTGTATACCATTGAAGAATTGTGTTATTACATTTATAACAATATTTACAGCATTACAACTTCAGGATTTACAAAGGAGTTGGTTTTGTGGATAAGAAATAACTTGCATATGGAAGAATTGGCAGGCAAGTTGGAAAAACTTATTGAAGATGGTAATAATCTTAAGGATATTGCGGTTACTATTATGTGTGCCTGTGATTATTATAATGAAGCCCAGATTAATTATATGATAGAAGTTATTGATGATATTGAAGGAATGTCGCCAATACTTAGAAGAAAGATTAAGGCAGATAATTACCTTAAATACAAGTATTATTCCAACGCTTCAAAGGAATATGAAAGCATACTAGACAGCAAAGAGGCAACGGAACTTACAGGAGAACAGTTCGGAGCAATTTTCCATAATATTGGGATAGCAAAACTTCATACTTCAAGTTTTGCGCTGGCTGGTGAAAGTTTTAAGGAGGCATATCTTCGTAACAATAACATCGAGTCATTAAAGGCATATCTTTTTACTTTGAAAATGGATGGTAAAGAGGAAGAATACGAATATGAACTTATGAATTATTCGGTGTCGGGAGAAGATGCGAAGAAAATAGCTAATGAGTATCTTCTTATGAACGAAGAAGCAAAGATGTGTGAAGAGTTCACGAAAGTTATTAAGTTGGAAAAAATGATGTATGATGGAAAACACACTCAATTTAATGAGGGTGTTGATGAATACATTGAGGAACTTAAGATGGATTATATTAAAAGAAGAGCCATGGAGAGATAAATGTTTCAGCGTATACGAAATTTCTTTAAAAGAAATGATTATGATGAATTTGAATATGATTATTATGAAGAAGGCGATGATGAATTCTTCAGTGACAGGATAAGACCAAAAGAATCCCTCTCGGCCAATACAGCCAATACGGATATGTATGAGGATTTGGATTTGAAGAGTTATACCGATATGGACCTTCCAACGCCTCGTAGTGGCAATGTGAGTATTGGTGATGTTGCTTCACGAAAAAAATATGTAGAGGAAAGTATCAATCAGATTATTTCTGCAAAAAAACAGATTCAGGAGGCAACACTTGAGTATGAGTCGGTTACCAATTATATTACTGATATAGATAAGATAGAGCGCGCAGAAGGTGATTTAGGCAAAAAAGTAACAGAACTTGCTAAAAAGATTGTTAAACTTAATGATGAGAAGAATAATTTTAAAAGTAAGGATGGATATGGAATAACCCAAGTTATGTATTCCCTAATTGAACCTTATGAGGAAGTTATGCCTGATGAAATCAGAAAACTGGAAGCATATGAAAATGAAGCCATAGTCCTAAGAGATGATATGACAAAACTTGAAGGAGAAAGAGGTAATTTAAGGTATGAACGAAAGAACCTAAAAACAAATCAAAGTTTCATTAAAATGCTTATTATGGTAGTGCTTGTAGTAGTAATACTTCTTTGGATTATGTTGGTTACAATGAGCAACACAACGGGAAAGGATATGACTATTCCATTTGCTCTTACGGGCATACTTGCAGGTGTTTGTGCAGTATATGTCACCATAGAAAACAGGAAAATACATCATGGATACAGGATGAATTCCATGAAGATGAACAGACTCATTACCCTTATTAATTCTGTAAAAATTAAGATGTTCAATAATAATAATACTGTTGAGTATCTTCGTAACAAATATGGGGTCAATAACCATATGGAACTTAGATACCAATGGGAGCAATATATGATTGCCAAGGAAAATAGAAGGCGATTTATTGAGAATTGTGAAATGCTTGATTTGTATGAGAAGGATTTGCTTAAGCAACTAAGAAACATTGATGTATTGGATACCAATGTGTGGTTGTCTCAGACAGAGGCCATAATTGATACCAATAAAATGGAAAAGATTAAATATAGGCTAACTGTAAGACGTTCAAGGTTGATGAATAAGATAGATTATAATAATAAACTTGTTGAACTTGCTATGTCTGATATTAAGAAACTTTATGATAGAGACAAAAGATATAAAAAAGAAATTCTAGAGGTGCTGCAAAGTTACGATATTGAGCCATTTTCATAAGTGGGTATGGAAGATGATTTTAAAGTTTAATCATATAATTTCGAAAAGAAAGATATGAGAATGACCATGTAAGATTGCTTGACAATAGCATAGAATGATACTAAAATTTTACGAAGAGTATATTTTGCGCACATATTGAACAAGAAAGCGTGAAAAGTATTAACTTAGATATGAAAGGATAATTATGAAAAAAGAACTTGAAAAAAACTATAACCCTTCTGAAATAGAAGATAAACTTTATAAAAATTGGATGGAAAAGAAGTATTTCCATGCAAAGGTAGATAAAACAAAGAAACCATTCACAATTGTTATTCCACCTCCAAACGTAACTGGTAAGCTTCATATGGGACATGCCCTTGATAATACAATGCAAGATATCCTAATCAGATATAAGAGGATGCAAGGATATAATGCTCTTTGGGTTCCTGGAACTGACCATGCAAGTATATCTACAGAGGTTAAGGTTATTGACCAGTTAAAGTCTGAGGGTATAGATAAGGATGAACTTGGTCGAGAAGGTTTTCTTAAGAGAACATGGCAGTGGAAGGAAGAGTATGGCGGAACTATTATCTCTCAACTTAAGAAGATGGGTTCGTCTTGTGACTGGGACAGAGAGCGCTTTACTATGGACGAAGGCTGCTCAAAGGCTGTAGAAGAAGTTTTTTGCAAACTTTACGAGAAAGGGCTTATTTATAAGGGCTCAAGGATTATTAACTGGTGCCCTGTATGTAAGACTACTATTTCTGACGCAGAAGTTGAACATGAGGAACAGGCTGGACACTTCTGGCATATCAAATATCCTATTGCAGGAATGGAAGGCAGATTTGTGGAGATTGCAACTACAAGACCAGAGACTTTACTTGGAGATAGTGCGGTTGCAGTTCATCCGGATGATGAAAGATATAAAGATATTGTTGGTAAGAATGTAATTCTTCCTATCGTTAATAAAGAAATTCCTGTAGTGGCTGACTATTATGTAGATAAGGAATTTGGAACAGGTGTTGTTAAGATTACTCCTGCTCATGACCCTAACGACTTTGAGGTTGGTAAAAGACACAATCTTCCAGAGATTAATGTTATGAATGATGATGCTACTATTAACGAAAAAGGTGGCAAGTACGCAGGTCTTGACAGATACGAGGCAAGAAAGCAGATTGTTGCAGAACTTGACAGCCTTGGATTGTTAGTTAAGGTAGAAGATTACAGCCATAATGTTGGTACTCATGATAGATGTAAGACTACAATTGAGCCATTGATTAAGCAACAGTGGTTCGTTAAGATGGATGAACTTATTAAGCCTGCAGTAGAGGCTGTTAAGAATAAGGACATTACCCTTCTTCCAGAAAGAATGGAGAAGATATATTTTAACTGGACAGATAATATTAGAGATTGGTGTATCTCAAGACAGTTATGGTGGGGACACAGAATTCCTGCATATTACTGTGATAAATGTGGTCACACTGTAGTTAATAGAGGTGGTATGCCTTCAGTTTGTCCGGTATGTGGAGATACACATTTTACTCAGGATGAGGATACACTTGATACATGGTTTTCATCAGCGCTTTGGCCTTTCTCAACTCTTGGATGGCCAGAGAAGACAGAAGAACTTGAATATTTCTATCCAACAAGTGTACTTGTAACAGGATATGATATTATCTTTTTCTGGGTAATCAGAATGGTGTTCTCAGGATTTGAACATATGGGTGCTAAGCCATTTGACAAAGTATTATTCCATGGACTTATTAGAGATTCTCAGGGTAGAAAGATGAGTAAATCTCTGGGAAATGGTATTGACCCACTTGAGGTTATTGAAAAGTATGGTGCAGATGCCCTAAGACTTACACTTATTACAGGTAATGCTCCTGGTAATGATATGCGTTTCTACTGGGAGAGGGTAGAAGCAAGCAGAAACTTTGCTAACAAGGTATGGAATGCATCAAGATTTATAATGATGAATCTTGATAAAGCAGAAGATATCGATAATGTTGATATGTCGAAGCTTACTCAAGCAGATAAATGGATTTTATCAAAGGTTAATACATTGGCTAAAGAAGTTACTGATACTATGGATAAATTTGATCTTGGTATTGCAGTATCTAAGATATATGACTTTATTTGGGAAGAGTTCTGTGACTGGTATATTGAGATGGTTAAGCCAAGACTTTATAATGAAGAAGATGAGACTAAGGCAGCAGCACTTTGGACTCTTAAGACAGTTTTAATTAACTCATTAAAACTTCTCCATCCATATATGCCATTTATTACTGAGGAAATCTTCATAACTCTTCAGGATAAGGAAGAATCTATTATGATTTCAAAATGGCCTGAATATGACGAAGCCCTTAACTTTAAAGATGACGAGCAGGCAGTTGAGATTATTAAAGAAGCTGTTAAATCTATCAGAAATGTTAGAGCAGAGATGAATGTTCCACCTTCAAAGAAAGCGAAGGTATATGTGGTAACTGAAAGTAAAGATGTTGCCAATGTGTTTGAAAGCAGTAAGACATTCTTTGCAACCCTAGGCTATGCAAGTGAGGTTATTGTTACGGATACTAAGGAGGGTATTGACCCGGATGCAGTATCAGCAGTTACATCTGCGGCGGTTATCTATATTCCATTTGCAGAATTAGTAGATATCGAAAAGGAATTAGAAAGACTTAAGAACGAAGAGAAGAAACTTGAAGGTGAACTTAAGAGGGTTAATGGTATGCTTGCTAATGAAAAATTCGTAAGCAAGGCTCCACAAGCTAAGATTGATGAAGAAAAGGCAAAACTTGAAAAGTACACTAATATGATGGAACAGGTTAAGGAAAGAATAGCTCAACTTAGCAAATAATAAAAAATTTCATAATTACAAAGAGATAATTAGTAGCAAAGGCAGGTAGGGATATGGATAGCAGGTTGCTGGTAGGAGCTACTGTCAACGATCAAATGGATGAAGAGTCAATGAGCAAATTATTTGCCCATGAAGGAATCCAGAGATTTCAAGAGATAATGATGATGTACAGATGCGCTATTAAAGAAGTGCAGACAAAACTGGAAAATCTTAACGATGAAATGTCAACAAAAAGGCAGAGAAATCCTATTAATAGTATAAAATCAAGAATAAAGACTCCCCGTTCTATTTACGAGAAGATTAATCGCAAGGGAATGGATATGAATATGGATACTCTTCTTAATGATATGCATGATATTGCAGGTATCAGGGTTGTGTGTTCATTTATCGACGATATTTATGCTATTGCTAATATGCTTACTTTGCAGGACGATATAACTTTGATTAAGATGAAAGATTATATTAAGACACCGAAGGAAAATGGATATAGAAGTCTTCATCTTGTTGTAGAGGTTCCGGTATTCCTTTCGGACAGAAAACAAATAATGAAGGTAGAGGTTCAAATTAGAACCATAGCCATGGACTTTTGGGCAAGCCTTGAACACCAGATTCATTATAAAAAAATGGATAATGCGCCTATAACCATAATTGATGATTTGAAAAAGTGTGCAGATAACATTTATGAAACGGATATAGAGATGCAAAGCATTAGAAAAAGATTACTTGGTAATTAGATTATGAACTATTAATTATGGAATGCTTTGAATTGGAGGAAATATATGAAATCAGTTAAGCTTGTTAAACTTGTTGAGAAAATGGAACTTATTAATTGCACTCCTGAGGTTGCTATTGATGATATAGTGCTTACAGAAGCAGATATTAACAGACCGGCATTACAACTTGCAGGATTCTATGATTATTTTTCGTCACAAAGACTTCAAGTTATAGGAAATGTTGAAAATGCCTATCTTGAACAGCAGGGAATTGAAAAAACCATAGAGATATTAGAAAATCTAATGAATCATAATATACCGGGCATGGTATTTTGTAGAAGTATGTCTGTGCCGGAAGAGATTTTAAAACTTGCCATATCTAAGGGAGTTCCTGTATTTAAGACAGCAAGTAAGACTTCTTCATTTACAGCAGAAGTAATAAGATGGCTGAATGTAGAACTTGCTCCAAGCATATCCATACATGGTGTACTTGTGGATGTATATGGTGAAGGTGTTCTTATTATGGGTGAAAGCGGTATTGGTAAAAGTGAGGCTGCCCTTGAATTGATTAAGAGAGGACACAGACTTGTATCAGATGATGTAGTTGAGATTAAGAAAGTTAGTGATGATACTTTAGTTGGAACAGCGCCAGATATAACAAGACACTTTATTGAACTTAGAGGTATTGGTATTATTGATGTTAAGACGCTTTTTGGTGTAGAAAGTGTTAAGAATACTCAGTCCATTAATCTTGTTATTAAATTAGAAGAATGGAATAGAGACCAAGAGTATGATAGGCTTGGACTTGATGAACAATACACAGAGTTTCTCGGTAACAAGATAGTGTGTCATCAGATTCCAATCAGACCAGGTAGAAACCTTGCAATTATTGTTGAATCGGCAGCGGTTAACTACAGACAGAAAAAGATGGGTTACAATGCAGCCAGAGAATTATATAACAGAGTTACTAATAATATGGGGAAGAAAGAAGATTAAAAATAAAGACTAGAAAGGAATTGTGTTATGGCAAAGTATTGTTTTGGAGTTGACATCGGAGGTACTACAGTTAAGATTGGACTTTTTTCAGAGGCGGAAGAACTTATTCACAGTTTTGAAATTGTCACAAGAAAGGATGAAGGAGGAAGTCTTATTCTTTCTGATATAGCAGCAGCAGTTAAGCAGACAATGGAAGAAAAGGGCATTGTATTAGAAGACCTTACAGGTATAGGACTTGGGGTTCCGGGACCTGTATGTGAAGACGGTACAGTGTTAAAATGTGTAAATCTTGGATGGGGAATTTTCAATGTTGCTGATGAGGTAAAAAAACTTACAGGAATTGAAAATGTTAAAGTTGGAAATGATGCTAACGTTGCAGCGCTTGGCGAAATGTGGAAAGGCGGCGGCGTAGGTTATGAGAATATGGTAATGATGACTCTTGGAACCGGTGTTGGTGGTGGAATCATTATTAACGGTAAGATTCTTGCGGGAAGTAAGGGGGCTGCCGGTGAAATCGGACACCTTACAGTTAATTCAGAAGAAGAGGATACTTGTGGATGTGGTAAAAGAGGTTGTCTTGAACAGTTTGCATCAGCAACAGGTATTGTAAGAGAAGCGAACAGACTTTTATTTAAGTCAGACAGACCTTCAAAACTTAGAGACATTCAGTATCTTTCTGCAAAAGCGATTTTTGATGCTGCCAAAGAGGGAGATGTTCTTGCTAATGAACTTGTTGAGCAGTTGGGAAGATATCTGGGACTTGCATGTTCTCACATCGCTGCAGTAGTAGACCCTCAGGCATTCGTAATTGGTGGTGGTGTATCAAAGGCAGGTACAATTCTTACAGACTTAATTAAGAAGTATTACGAGAGTAATGTAATGTTTGCGCTTAAAGGTAAGGAATTTAAACTTGCTACACTTGGTAATGATGCAGGAATGTACGGATGTGCTAGAATGGTGCTAGAACGTTAAGAATTAGTGGTAATAAAACAGTTTTTTGAATACTACCCCATAAACCACCCCTAAATTGAGAAAGGGGTGGTTTATTATTATGATATTTATGGTAAAATTATTATGTTTTTTTATGCCCAAAAGGAGGACAAAGTGTTATGAAGAATGTACCAATAAAAAGGATATTAAGTATATTATTAGTATTCGCCATGGTTGTTGGATATGTTCCATCTGCTGCAATTGCAGGGTGGGATGACGGCGCCGAATGCGAATTCTGTGGAGGATATCGATTTGATGACTGGCTTTGCGATTGCGGACCTCATTGTTCGGAAAACTCAGATTCTGTCGATTGTTATCTTGCCCATCACTGTGCTAACTGCTTAGAAGCATGTGAAGAGGACGAAAAATGTGATGAGTGTGAGTTTTGCCCTGAGTGTTGGGAAGAACATTGCGCAATGTGTGGAGTGCATGTGGATGGGTTATGCGATGGTTGTAATGTGTGTGAAACATGTCAGATAGATATGGGAACTCACTGCTATGAATGTGGTGAGTGTATGTCAGAACTTTCAGAGTGTTCTGACCATCCATTCAACATATATCAGGATAATCACTGCGAATTCTGTTCTATGCAATGTAGTGAATGTGGTATGTGTTTTTCAGGGGAATATGAGGATATATTTTGCGAATCCTGTTCTTTTTGCTTCAGTTGTGCAGTAGATTATGGTTTACATTGTCCTAATTGCTATGAATGCAAAGAAGGCGAGATTTGTGATGAATGTAAAATATGTTCAGAATGTGGTATTGAAGAAGTAACTCACTGTCCAGAGTGTGGCGAGCATGTAGAAGAATGGTGCGACAGAGGTGGTGAGGGTTACCATTGCTATAACTGTGCTGACGAATTTCGTTGTGACCAGTGCGGAGAATGCACAACCTGTGCTGAAGTTGATTTTTGCCCTGAATGTGGTGTGTGCGAAGATTGTTGTCGTGATAATGCTAATGATCAAGGTTGCTCTTGCGGTGAGTACTGCGCCCAGTCAAGTGATTTTGTAGAACATTTTTGTGATGATTGCGGCACATGCTTTGATGAAAATGAAAAATGTGAGCTTTGTGGCTACTGCGTGGAATGCTGCGCGGCACAAAGTGAATGTACAGACGGAATCTGTATAGAGGACATAGATTACGATGACCATTTTTGTGAGGATTGTGGAGCATGCTTCCATGACGTAGAAGCCTGCGAGGAATGTTGTGATGCAGGAGAAATGTTATGCACTCAGTGTTGTGCTGCTTTAACTGAGAATACAGGATGCGAGCACGAGTATTGTGTAAACGGTTGGAAATGGGATGAGCATTATTGTGTGATTTGTAATAAATGCTTTGATGATTGTGAACATGAACCAGTAGTACATGACCATGAATATGGAGAAGATGGCAATTGTACTATCTGTGGAGTGAACAAAGATGGAAAGCCAATGATTGTAAGACACCCTAAATCTGTGGTGGCAATGGCAAGTAAGAATGAATATGTAGAGTTTACAGTTGAAGCAGTAGGTGGGACAGAGTATCAATGGTATTATTTAAACCCGAATACACAAGAACCAGTTGAGATTGGTGATGATTCCACTTTTCAAGGGGCAAAAACATCTACTCTAGAAGTTTGCGTAAGTGATGGTATGTGTACGGCGCCGACACTGACTATTTACTGCGTAGTGTTAAATGAAAAGGGTAATGTATTAACAGATAAAGTTACTTTTTCTGTGGAGCATGAATATGATAAGTATACCACTGATGATACAAATCATTGGAAGAAATGCTTATATTGTACTAAAACTGTTGAAAACGAGACACATATTTTTGATGGATGGACAATTCTTGCAACACCAACCAAAGAGGATAAAGGGTTAAAGCAGAGAAAATGTATCGTGTGTGGAGTAATTGATAAAGAGATTTTACCAGTAATTCCTGAGGCTCATGTACACGACTACACCTATGATTATGGAGAGAATGTTACATATCACTGGGAAATGTGTGAATGTGGTGCTGAGAACAAGGCAGAAATGGAAAAACACACCTTTGGACAGTGGCAGACAACCAACCAACCTACTATATTGACAAAAGGAGAGCAGGTAAGGGCGTGTACAGTATGTGGCTATGAGGAAAAACAAACTTTAGACCCACAGGGTCATACACATGAATTTTATGATGAGGCGTATTTAGAGAATCATAAGGATAATGGTAATTATGGTAACATTTTAGATGAAGAAGGCTATATTATTAACTTATATCAGGAACCACTAGGTAAGACTGACAGAAACTATCATTATGCATACTGTGTGGTTGACGGATGTGAGGCATATGTGAAGGAATGCCACAGATGGGAAACTATATGGTATGATATACCAACTGAAACGCAAGATGGAACATATGAAAGAAGATGTACAGAATGCTTTTATACCATTCCTAATGGAACATCTCCGGCAGGTAAATACAGAGTAATAACCAAAGACTGCAAGGCTAATACACAAGCGGCAAAACCTGGCACTAAAGTAAGGATTACTCCATATTCAGATTACCCAGCAGGATACTATTTTGAAGAGGTAGATGTTACTTATACTTATGGTGGTGGAGCATCTGGCACATGGGAGAGAGTAACTGTTAGTTACCATGAGCCGGACGCTGAGGACACAAAGGCATATTGGTATTTTACTATGCCTGATTTACCGGATGGTGCAAACTGGGAGACTTTCTATGTAGAAGTTGAGGGAATAACTTATGAATGTGAAGACCATGATTTTGAGTTAATTAATGTTAAGGAAGCTAACTGCGGAGAACCTGGATACACAGGAGACTATGTATGCAAAAAGTGTAATTATGTTGAGGAATATGGACAGGCAACACCAATAACAGGGGAACCACATAGTGCCATATATCAGGAGGAATCAGTTGAAGGAAGCTGTGACAAAAATGGATATATAGGTGCAAAGTATTGTGGTGTTTGCAATAAGGTTGTAGAACCAAGAGATTATACTGGAAAGGTACATAAGGTAACGGTATCTAAAGACAGTGTGGCTGCTACATGTACCAGCAAGGGTTCTACTAGAGAGTTTGCGTGCTCTAAATGTTGGACTGTTTTAACGAGAAGCACTGCAACACCAAAACTACCTCATGACTGGGAGGTTTGTCAGGCAACAGTAACATGTACAAGTAAAGGACAAGTTGCCCACTTGAAGTGTAAGGATTGTGGACAGATTTCTGTAGATAATGGTGCAACAATACTTCGTAATACTAACAGACTTAATTCGGACGCATTAGGACATAGTTTTGGAAAATGGCAAAGTGTAGATGGTACAACACATAAGAGAATATGCGGAAATAATAATGACCATATAGAAACTGCTAATCATAATTTTGTTGGGGATATTTGTTCGGATTGTGGATACGATAAACACGTATGCAGTCCAAAAGTCGTGAAGGCAAAGGCAGCGACATGTACTGCAAATGGTAACATTGAACATTGGAAATGTGATAAATGTTCTAAATGTTTTGAAGACTCTAATGGAAAAAAGGTTATAGATGCTTCAAAAACGGTGATAAATAAACTTGGACATAGTTATTCGGATTCCTATACTGTGGATAAAGCAGCAACCTTATCTTCAGACGGAACTATGTCAAAACACTGTACGCGTTCTGGATGTACAAGTAAAAAATCGCAACAAACTATTAACAAGATCGCATCGGTTAACCTATCTGCAACTAAGTATTTATATGACGGTAAAGCGCATACTCCTTCGGTAACAGTTAAGGATTCAAAGGGAAAAGTACTTGTTAAGGGTACAGATTATACAGTAACTTATCCGTCAGGAATGATTAATGCGGGTACATATAAAGTAAAAGTAGCATTTAAGGGTAAATACAGTACAGTAGTAGAGAAATCCTTTAGTATTACACCTAAAGATTTAAGTAAATTTACTGCTACGATATCTCAGCCATCTTTTGCCTATACTGGAGATTATATTAAACCAGTAGTAACAGTGAAAGGAACAGTGAATGGTAAAACAGTTACATTAACTAATTGGAAGGACTACAAGGTTACTTACAAGAATTTTAAAAATCATGGAACTGCAACTATTATAGTGACAGGCAGGGGAAATTATGCAGGCGAGATACAACTTAATTTTACAATCAGACCAATAGATATAAGTAAATTTAGTGCAACAATATCTCAGCCAACATTTACATACACTGGAGATTATATAAAGCCGGTGGTAACGGTAAAAGGCACTGCTCTAGGCAAAACAGTAACATTAACAAACTGGAAAGATTATAAAGTTACATATAGTAACTTTAAAAATCCGGGACAGGCAACTATTACAATAACGGGTAGAGGCATATACGGCGGAACAAAGAAGATTAATTTCTATATAAGACCGTCTCAGGTTAAAAATGTGAAATATGTTGGAAGTTCTACCACATATACTAGTTTCAAATGGGATGCTTGTGTTGGTGTGACAGGATATGAAGTTTACAGGGCTACGAGTAAGAATGGAACATATACAAAGGTTGCAACTGTAAGCGCAACAACATATAAGAATACTGGTTTGAAGACTAAAACAACTTATTATTATAAGGTAAGAGCATACAAGAAAATAACGGGAAACACTTTATATTCTGCATGGAGTGATGTAAAGAGTTTTAGTACCAAGTAAGAATAATACAAACAAATAAAAAGCCAAGGCATAAACTTGACAAGTAATAGTATTATTGATTTAGTAAAATATAATTGGTTAAAGAGACTATTCCTATACATACATTGTATATAAGGATAGTCTCTTTTTCATTCAATATGCATTTTCGATAATTAAAAGTTAAATTCTAAATTCTAATTGTTGGAAATCAACAAAAATGCAAATTCCCTTTATTTTTCAGTGTTTTTTTGGTTGAATTAAGTTATTTCCTATTGTATGATAAGTAAGGTTGTTAACAACATATTAAGTTGTAGTGATATTTTTAATGAGATATCAATGAGATATTTTTAGGTTCATATATTCTATAATTGGTGGTAAAGTGCTTTGAATAAAGAGTTTTTTGAGAAAATCGAACAGGCCGCAGGCCGTGATAATGTTAAATATAACGAACCTATGAGTGCGCACACTACTTTTAAAACTGGTGGTCCTGCAAAGGTGTTGATTACACCTAAAGATGAGATGACCATAAAAGAGATAATCAGAATTTGTCAGGAGAATGACGAGGCTTACTATATTATAGGTAAGGGAAGTAATCTTTTGGTATCAGATGATGGAATAGATGGTGTGATAATCAAGTTATATCGCACTATGGATGATGTGGTATTTCATAAGAATAGTATGGAAATGGCTACGGCGGATTTAGAAGATAAAGAATTGGCGAAAGTATCAGAAGTAACAAAAGTTAAAGTTAGCGCCGGAGCAGGAATTATGCTTTCAAAACTAGCTAAAGAACTTCTTGACAGAGAACTTAAAGGGTTTGAGTTTGCATCAGGAATTCCGGGGACGCTAGGCGGTGCAATAACAATGAATGCCGGGGCCTATGGGGGTCAGATGGCAGATGTTGTTGAAAAAGTGTATGCAATAGATGAGCAGGGAAATGAATATGAATTATCTAATGAGGAAATGAATTTTGGTTACAGACATAGTCTGATTATGGATAAAAATCTTATTGTTACTAAAGTGGACATGAAATTCGAAGTTGGTGAATACAATGAGATAAAAGCTAAGATGGATGAGTTTAATGGTCTTAGAAGAGAAAAACAACCACTTGAATATCCAAGTGCAGGTAGCACATTTAAAAGACCAGAGGGATATTTTGCAGGAAAACTAATTATGGATGCAGGACTGGCGGGATACAGGGCTGGAGGAGTATGTGTATCACCAAAGCATTGTGGTTTTGTGGTTAATGATAACAATGGAACTTCAGCGGATGTTATGCAGGTGATGAAGCATGTAGATGAAGTTGTTTTTGAAAAGTTTGGAGTACATTTAGAACCAGAGATAAGAATTATTGGAGAATGGTAAGCAAAAGATATAGGAAGGTGTAGTTATGAGGATAGTTATCGTTACGGGTATGTCCGGAGCAGGAAAGAGTCAGGCATTAAGAATGCTTGAGGACATTGGCTATTTTTGTGTAGACAATCTGCCGGTGGGACTGATTGAAGATATAGTTGCGCTGGTTGAAAAGCAACAGATAGAGGAAAAGTCTGATGAAGTAACTAAGATTGCATTAGGTGTAGATATAAGAAGCGGTAAATCTATTAAGAATATACCTGAAGTACTGGATAAACTTAGTGGTGAAGGGCATATGTGCCAGATTTTATTCTTGGATGCAAGCAATGCTGTACTTGTTAAAAGATATAAAGAAACTAGAAGACTTCATCCTATTGAAGGCAATAAAAGATTAGATGAACTTATTGAGGAAGAAAGCAAACAGCTTAAGTTTTTAAGAGACAGGGCTGATTATATTATAGATACAAGTACCCTTATTACAAGGGAACTTAAAGTGGAGATTGAAAAGATATTTGTCAGTGACAAAAAGTACAAGAATCTCTATATAACAATTCTATCTTTTGGATTTAAATATGGGATACCATCAGATACTGATATGGTTTTTGATGTGAGATTTTTACCTAATCCTTTTTATATTCCTGAACTTAAACCTATGACTGGTAATGATCAGCCTGTATATGATTATGTTATGGAAGCTAAAGCTGCTCATGATTTTCTTGACAAGTTGCAAGATATGGTAGAATTCGTTGTGCCTAATTTTCTTGCAGAAGGAAGACATCAGTTGGTAATAAGTATAGGTTGTACAGGTGGTAAGCACCGTTCAGTTACCATTGCAAATGCTTTGTTTGACAGACTCAAGAATTTAGATTATGGTATAAAGGTTGAACATAGAGATATAGAGAAGGATTCAAAGAAAAGATAAAGCAGACAAGTGCTGTGGAATGGAGTACATTATGTCGTTTTCCATGGGAGTGAAAGAAGAAGTGTTAAAGCAGATGAGCACTGCAAGACACTGTAAGATAGCGGAACTTGCCGGGATAATTAGTTATCAGGGACAGGTTGCTATATATGGCTGTGGTAATGATAAGCGATACAGATTGTGTATACATACAGAGAATATTATGATTGCTTCGAGGGCGTGTGCATTAATTAAAAAAACATTTAAGGTCACAACTCAGGTGATGGTAAGAAGCAATCCACTTAATAACAGTAGACTTTATGTTATAGATATCAAGGATTTTGAGGATTCTAAGAGTATACTAATGGCGGTTAAACTTATAAAGCCGGATGGACAGGTTAATGACAATTTGCTGGTGGATGAGGTTATAATGCAAAGTCCATGTTGCAAAAGAGCATTTATCCGAGGGGCATTTTTAGTGGGAGGTTCAGTAACAGACCCACACAAAGCTTATCATTTTGAAATAAATACTCAAACTGAGAATAAGGCAAGTCAGTTAATTGCTTTGTTTAAGACCTTTGGTGTTAACGCAAAAAAGGTTGTAAGAAAAGGAAACTATATAGTATATATTAAGGAAGGTAATCAAATATCTGATGTGCTAAACATCTGTGGAGCGCATGTTGCTATGATGGAATTGGAAAATGTTCGAATAGTTAAAGATATGAGAAATTCCATAAACCGTCAGGTTAACTGTGAAGCGGCTAATATAGGAAAGACAGTTAGTGCAGCCACGAAACAACTTGAGGATATAAAACTGATTAAGAATACTATAGGGTTGGAGAGTTTAAAGGATAATTTAAGGGAGGTGGCACTGCTTCGTTTGGAAAATGACGACATGCCCCTTAAAGATTTAGGTTTGCTTCTTGACCCGCCACTTGGCAAATCAGGAGTTAATCATAGATTAAGAAAACTAAGTGAAATTGCAGATAATATCAGAGAGGATTCTAAGGAGGATTTTTAAAATGGCATCAAAGAAGATTACAATTAACTTACCAACAGGTTTAGAGGCAAGACCAGTAGCGTTATTGGTGCAGGTTGCAAGTAAGTATGAAAGCAGCATTTACATCGAATGTGAGAACAAGAAAGTAAACGCAAAATCAATTATGGGTATGATGAGTCTTGGACTTGTAACAGGAGAAGATGTGTTGGTTTCAGCAGTAGGTACTGATGAAGCAGAGGCTCTTGACAGTATTGAGAAGTATTTAAGTTGTAATTAATTATTAATAAAGATAGCCAAAGAGGCTGATATTGATATGATTCCCCTTAAGTAGATAAGGTAAATGGCCAAAATCTGCTTAGGGGGATTTTTGTAAAACTCCTTTTATTAAATTGACGAAAATAGAAGGGATGTATATACTTGGATTAGATGGAAAAACTATTGACATATGAAAGGACTGTTATGGAACTATTAAGTATTAATAAACTATATAAAAACTATAAATGTTACGATGGGCAAAGTGTTAAGATTGGTGGTTGGGTTAAGTCTAACAGAGCATCAAAGAATTTTGGCTTTTTATCCATTAAAGATGGAACTTTTTTTGAACAACTACAGATAGTTTATTCTGATGAAATGGAAAACTTTATTGAGGTTTCTAAGTTGAATGTAGGAGCATGTATTGTTGTTGAAGGAGTAGTTGTACTTACACCTAATGCAAAGCAGGCCTTTGAAATTCAAGGCAAGAGTATCAGTGTTGAAGGAGCATCAACTCCGGATTATCCACTTCAGAAGAAGAAACATTCTTTTGAATACCTTAGAACAATGACACATCTTAGAGGCAGAACAAATACATTTGAAGCGGTATTTCGAGTTCGTTCGTTAATTGCTTATGCAATTCACAAGTTTTTTATGGAGAGAGAATTTGTATATGTTCATACTCCTTTAATTACAGGAAGTGATTGTGAGGGCGCCGGAGAAATGTTTGCGGTGACTACAATGGATATGACGGATGTCTCGCTAACTAAAGAAGGGACAATTGATTATACTAAGGATTTCTTTGGAAAACCAACATTTCTTACTGTAAGCGGTCAGTTAAATGGCGAGACTCTCGCTATGGCATTTAAGAATATCTATACTTTTGGTCCAACATTCAGAGCGGAAAATTCTAATACTGCAAGACATGCGGCAGAGTTTTGGATGATTGAGCCGGAGATTGCATTTGCAGACTTAAAAGATGATATGATGTTGGCGGAAAGCATGATTAAATATATCATTGGATATGTGTTGGAGAATGCACCTTTAGAGATGGAATTCTTTAATAAGCTTATAGATAATGGTTTGATAGAAAGGCTAAATCATGTGGTTAATTCTGAGTTTGGACATGTTACTTATACTGAGGCAATAGAACTTTTAAAAGAACATAATGATGAATTCGAGTATAAGGTAAGTTGGGGATGCGACTTACAGACGGAGCATGAAAGATATCTTACAGAACAGATTTTTAAAAGACCGGTATTTGTTACAGATTATCCAAAGGAAATAAAAGCATTCTATATGAAACTTAACGATGATGGTAAGACAGTAGCAGCTATGGATTGTCTTGTACCGGGAATTGGTGAGATTATTGGTGGAAGTCAAAGAGAGGATGATTATGACAAACTCCTTTCAAGGATAAGAGAATTAGGACTTAACGAAGAGGCATATTCTTTCTATCTAGATCTTAGAAAATATGGTTCTGTGTCTCATGCAGGTTTTGGACTTGGATTTGAAAGATGTGTTATGTATCTTACAGGAATGAGTAATATTAGGGATGTAATACCATTTCCAAGGACTGTAGGAAACTGCGATTTATAATTATTACTAAAAAACATACAAACTTTTTTATTTTTTTATTGACATTTGCTCTAATGATTAGAATTCTTTTACCGATAAATAAGGTGTAAGGAAAGAAAGGGTGATAATCATGAGAATTGATGCTTATAACGCAGTAAGTCAGATTTACAATACTTCAAAAACTAAAAAAACTCAGGCTTATTCACAGATAGGAGCAACAGATAGATTTGAGATATCTCAGATGGGTAAAGATTTACAGGTGGCTAAAGCTGCTGTTGCAAAGACTCCGGATGTGAGAGAAGATGTTGTTGCAGATATTAAAAAGCGCATAGAAGATGGCTCTTACAATGTAAGTGATGAATCATTTGCAGATGTACTTTTAGCGAAGTATCTTGGAGTTTAGTGGTTTTAAAGTGACAACTTAAAGAGGTGAATTAGTTGGCAAGTCTTATAGATGAACTTACTGAAGTGTTAGAGAAGGAATTGGATAGGTACAGACAGTTGCTTCCGATTACTGAAAGTAAAACTAGAATAATAATTAAGAATGACCTGCAGGCTCTTTCAACTGTAACTGGCGAAGAACAAAATATCACGGATGATATTTTGGCGCTGGAAAAGAAAAGAGAACAGGTCGTTTCTAATATAGCCACTGTAATTAACAGACCGGGAGCGGTTCTTAAGGTTTCAGACATCGTTAAGATGATAGATAAGCAACCTAAGGAAAGAGATCGTTTATCTAAGGTTCATGATGAATTAAAGGATGTTGTGACCAGATTGCAGAAGGTTAATTCTCATAATAAAGAATTGATAGAACAATCCCTAGAGTTAATAGAGTTTAATATGAACTTTATTCAAAGTACAAGGATGTCACCAGGGAATAATAATTATAATAAGGCAGCAGCTTCTATGCTAGATGCCGGCAATGTGAGAACAGGGATGTTCGACGCAAAGCAGTAGATTTTCCGGTGATACAATATTTGAGTGAATATACGGTCCCGGAAGGACCGTATTTTTAATTATATATCAGAGAAAGGAGAGATTTTATGGGTAATTTAATGACATCCCTATGGACTGGCGTATCGGGACTTACAGTAAGTCAGGCGGGGCTCAATGCAACTGCACATAATCTTTCCAACGTGAATACAAAAGGCTACAGTCGTCAGCAGATGATTAATGTAGATTTTAATTATAATTTTATAGGATATAATTATGAGGGACAGAAACTTAACGTAGGACTTGGTTCTACAGCAGATGTGGTAAGGCAATTGCGTAACAGATTCTATGATGCAACTTATAGAGAAGAGGTTGGTCGTCAGGGGTATTATGAAGGACAGTGGGAAGCCCTTAGTGAGATACAGGAATTGTTTGGTGAGATGGAAGGAGTTGCTTTTCAGAATTCCATAGAAGGTATTTGGGATGCCATACAAGAACTTGCTAAGGAACCAGAGAGTATAGTTTGCCGTTCTACCTTGGTTAACAAAGCCGCCGCTTTTATCGATAGAGCACAGGATATTTATACTCAGGTTAGCAAATTTCAGACTGATTTAAATAAGCAGGTTAACACCGCAGTAGAGAAGATTAATGAACTTGGACAGCAGATATATGAGATGAATAAAAAAATATCAGCTGCAGAGGCTTCGGGGGTTGAAAATGCCAACGATTACAGAGACATTCGAAATCTTGCACTAGATGAACTGTCAAAGTATATAAAGATAGAGTATTCAGAAGCGCCTAATGGTGTGGTACAAGTAGTTGCAGAAGGTGTACAGTTTGTATCTGAATTAAGTGTTAACAAGATAATAACTAAGGAAATATCCGATGAAACAATTATGATAAAACCTGTTTGGTCACAGACTGGTGATGATGTAGTAAGCCGTAATAAAACTGTAGACCTTGAAAGTGACTCGGATATTGGATATCTAAAGGGATTATTAATTGCTCGTGGTGATGATACTGCTCAGTATACTGATATTCCGGTAAAGCCAGTAGAACCAAAGTATCCGGCTAGAACTGACTATATGGTATCAGATGGAGCTGGTGGTACAGTGTTTGACAGCGTAGCATATAATGCGGCAGTGGATAAATACAACATAGATAATGAAGAGTATAAGTTAGAACTTAACAGATTTAACACATCATTAGTTGAGTATAACAATTCTATTGATTCCTCTGTAATCAGAACCATAATGGCAACTTTCGACCAGTTAGTGCATGGAGTTGTTACAGGAATTAATGACATTTTAGCTCCTAACAAGGAAGTTGTTACATTTGATAGTGGCGGAACACCAATAAAAATAACTGTTCTTGATGAGGACAAGGCACCTATTGGCATGGATGTAAATGCTACAATGGGTGAAGGATTGTTTAATAGAAAAAGTATGGACAGATATACAACTCAGACACTTCAGATTGCAAAAACGGATGAGAAAGGTAATATCTTAACTGATGCTGACGGCAACTGGATAATGGAAGAAAAAACAGTGCGAGTATATAATGGGGAAAATCCTGATGATAATTATTCATTATATACAATTACAGAAATTGAGATAAATCCTAAGATATTGGAGAATTACTCAATACTTCCATTAAGTAATAATGGTAATGGTGGAGATTTTGCATACACAGGAGTTATGCATCAACTTTCGGATATATGGAATAAGAGTTTTACAACACTTTCACCTAACACTTTGACTCCATATACATACAAAGAATACTATACGGCATTTGTAGGAGATATAGGTACAAGAGGACAACTTCTTGAAAATATGACCCAGTCTCAGTCGCAGATGGCATTAGAAGTTGATAACACTAGACAAAATTATATGGGTGTTTCATCTGATGAAGAATTAAGTAATCTAATGAAATATCAACATTCTTATAATGCAGCAGCAAGATATTTTAATGTTGTTGACAGTATGCTAGAAAGAATACTGACTATGTTCTAGTATTTTCCCATAGTAAAACATTAGAAAGGAGGATGCTTATGGGTTCATCATTTTTCGGATTAGATATAGCGATTTCTGGTCTATATACAAGCCAGGCATCCTTAAATACAACAGCCCACAATATTGCCAATGCAGACAGAGAAGGTTTTTGTAAACAGTATGTTACTACAAAAGCAGGAACTCCACTGCGTTCGTACTCAACTTACGGTATGGTTGGAACTGGTGTTGAGGCTGTGGATATTTTGCAAAATAGAAATCAGTATTATGACATAAAATATTGGGATAGTAATGGTCTTAACGGTAAATACGAAGCCAAATCAGAATATCTTAATAATATGGAGACATATTTTAACGAGATAAAGGGTGACGGTTTTACAGAAACCTTTGATGAATTGTTTAATACCATTAGTGCATTGGAAACAGATCCTTCTAACTTAGAGAGAAGAACACAACTTTTGAAAGTTTCTGAAACTTTTGGTGTATATTTTAACTATCTGTCAGATAATTTAAAATCAATTCAAACGGATATTAATTTTCAGTTAAAGAACCATGTGGATAGAATTAATACTTTGGCTGAAGAGATTGCAACAATAACTAAGAAGATTAATACTTTAGAGACTAGTGGTCTGGCAGCTAATGATTTAAGAGACAGTAGAGCCTTAATGATTGATGAACTCTCAGGAATAGCCTCTGTTTCCGTGGAAGAATACAATATTAATATTGATGAAAATAGTTTTGGACAGGTTGCTTATGTTGTTAAAATAGATGGACAGACTTTGGTTGATACTTATTCATATAATCAACTGGTATGCGAACCTAAGAAAGAATTAGAAAACCAAAATGACGCAGATGGTCTTTATCATATAAGGTGGTCTACAGATAGTTATGGCGGACAGTCATTTAATATGTACAGTGATACATTAGGTGGTAAACTACAGGGACTCATTGAGATAAGAGATGGTAATAATTACGAAAACCTATATGGTAAGACTACAGTTAAAAAGGGAGATACTCAGGTAAAGGTTACAAGTGCAAGTATTAATGAGATTGCAAAACTTAATGCTCCGGAAACAGGATATATCACGGTAGGAAGCGACAGTTATAGATACACAGGATTTACAGTTGATATTATATATGACGAGGAAAAAGGTACCACTACATGTGAATACACCTTTGATTTAGAAGAAGAGATTGTAAGAGACGGAGATTATAATGCCTCAGTGGGAAGAAGTATTGATTTTAAAGGAGTGCCATATTATCAGACACAGTTAAATGAATTTCTTCGCACATTTGCTAATGAATTTAACACCCTTCATAATCAAGGTCAGGATGTTAATGGAGAAGCAGGACTTGATTTCTTTACTTATAAAGATGATGTATCAGGAGCGATTAATGAACTTACCGAAAAGAAGAATCTGACTCAGATTACTACATCAGGAAGTAGTTATTATAATCTTACAGCAGGTAATTTCGCAGTATCTGATAAGATTGCCAATGACCCGGATAAGATAGCGGCTGCAGATGATATTTCCCTAGGTGTATCTAACAGTAAGATTCTTGAAAAACTCTATGATTTAAAAAGTGATGTAAAGATGTTTAAACAGGGTATGCCTTCGTCATTTTTACAGGCGTTGATTGCAGAACTTGCAGTTGATGTTAATGCAGAGGATGGTTTCCATAATAACCAAAAGAACATTACTCTTACCATAGATAATCAGAGAATGTCTATATCGGGAGTTGATTTGGATGAAGAGGCAATGGATTTGGTAAAATATCAAAATGCATATAATTATTCAGCAAAAGTTATTTCAGTTATGAATGAAGTATTTGATAAACTAATTAATGATATGGGTGTGATTTAAGATAAGACACTAAAGAATTTTGCATAAATTCTTGGAAAGTGAGGCAGTCTATGAGAATTACTAATAAAATGATGACTAACAATGTAATGAATAGTATTAATCGTAATAAGAATAAACTAAACGATTTGGAAAGTCAGTACACTAGCGGTAAGAAGATTCAAAAACCTTCTGATGATCCAATTATTGCAGTTCGTGCATTGAAACTTAGAAGTAATATTTCGGAATTAGAACAGTATAAAGAAAAGAATATTCCTGATGCCATGAGTTGGATGGAAGTGTCAGAAAGTGCTATTAACAATATTAATGAACTAATAAAGAAAATGAACGATTATTGCGTTCAGGGTGCCAATGATACCCTTTCAGTTTCTGCAAGAAGCAGTATAACAGATAATTTGGCTCAGTTAAAAGCACAGATATATCAGGAGTGTAATGCTAATTATGCCGGAAGGTATGTTTTTTCAGGATTCAAAACTAACTCCAGCCTTACTTTTGAAAATGGTTCCCAAGATATAAAGTATAACATTACTCAGACATTTGCAGGTGCAGATATAGAAAAGATACAAAAGGTAATTGGTGAATATAAGATTGAAGATTTTAAGACATCTTCAACAAGGGAAGATTTTAAAGAGTCACCGCTCCTTAACGAAGATGTATATAGAATTAAGTTGGCGTATGACAATCTAGATGAAGTAGAGGTGAGTGTAGATACACAACCTTATATGCACGATATAAAGTATATGAAATCTACGGATGAAGGAGCTTATGAACCTAAAAATGGTGAGATGATTGTTATTCGTGATACAGGAGAAATTATTATGAATAATGATACATATGCCAAAATACGAGATTTTAAAGAGGACGAGATAAAGATTGATTATCAAAAGACTGTATTTAAGACAGGAGATGTTAAGCCTGAACACTACTTTAATTGCACATCAACTAATCAGTACGGGGATGTGAAGAATTACGAGAAGGCTACACAGGATATTTTCTATGAAGTGAACTTTAGTCAGTCTATGAAGGTTAATACTCAGCTTAGTCACTATCTTGGTAACGAAGTGGCAAGGGAGATAGACGAGTTAATAACAGTGGTTCAGGATGTTGAAAATGTAGAAAAGAAGATGGAAGAGGTAGAAAAACTTCTTGCAGACCCTAATCTTACAGCGACTCAGACAAAAGCGCTTGAGGCCATGAAAGAACAGTTGAGCACAGAATTTGTGTTAAAGTCAAGTATAATGACAGGACATTTTGAAAAGGGAATAGAACATACTAATGATTATCAAACAAGCCTTAATATTGCATTAGCTGATTTGGGAAGCCGTTACCAGAGATTGGAACTTACACAAAGTAGACTAGGCGAACAGGCAGATGACTTTACAGAACTTTTATCAACTAATGAGGATGTTGATTTAGTAGAAACTTATGTTAACCTTTCTTCTGCAGAAAGTATATATACTGCATCTTTAAATGCAGCCTCAAAAATAGCAAAAAACAGTTTGTTAGATTTTATTTAAGAATGGAGGAATATTATGGTAATTAAAACTAAATGCTTTGGTGAAGTAGAAATTGATGATGGAAAAGTTGTAGAATTTGAAACAGGACTTTTGGGGTTTGAACAGTACAAAAGATATACTTTGATTTTTGACAGTTCATCTGAAGAACAGCCTGTTATTTCGTGGCTTCAGTGTGTTGATGAGCCTACATTGGCTCTTCCGGTTATCAATCCTTTTATAATAAAGGAAGACTATAATCCGGTCGTAGAGGATGAAGTGTTTAAAAGTATTGGAGATGTTAATGATGAAAACTTGGCTGTGTTTATAGTGCTTACAGTACCGGCTAATATTGAAAATATGACAGCTAATTTAAGGGCTCCAATTCTTATTAACTCAGATACTAGGAAGGGTTGCCAGATTATTGTGGAAAACCAGGAATACCAGATAAGATACGAGGTATATGAGACTCTTGTTAAAAATAAGGAAAAGGAGGAGTAGATATGCTTGCGCTTTCGAGAAAGATTAATGAATCAATAATTATAAATAACGATATAGAGATAGTTATTTTAGAGGTAAAAGGCGATCAGGTTAAACTTGGAATAAATGCTCCAAAATCAGTGCCTATATACAGGAAGGAATTGTATGTTCAGATTGAAGAGGCTAATAAGGAAGCGTCTAATACAAGTATTTCCGCTGAAGAATTAAATAAACTTTTTAAAATGTAATAATATAAAAAAATTACTAGTGTATGGTAAACATTTTTATAATGTGTGCCGATATATCAGATAAGAAATGTTGACTTTTTATTTGCACATGGAGGTGTATAGAAATGGCAATTGATATTATAAGCAGTAAGGTACCTAAATA
This sequence comes from Lachnospiraceae bacterium, assembly GCA_017396145.1. Lineage (GTDB taxonomy): Bacteria > Bacillota > Clostridia > Lachnospirales > Lachnospiraceae > RUG11200. Next base: position 106,259 of record JAFQMS010000040.1, on the reverse strand, counting down.
TACAGAGGTTCCAAAACAACCGGTAAAGACAGAAGTTCATATTGATGCGCCGCATCTTAGCAATGCTGCAGTAACAGCAAAAGTTCAAGAGGTACAGGCTGATAGTGGTAGTAATTCAGATGCTGGGGCTAAGCAGCAGGCTATGGAAGGCCAGGTGTCAGAAGAGTTCATTAAGGCAACTGTTAAAGATACTAACACAAAATTAAGAACTTCTAATACAAGATGTGAATTCAAATATCACGAAGATACAAAGAGGATTTCCATAACAATAAGAGATCAGGAAACAGATGAAGTCATCAAGGAGATTCCACCAGAGAAATCTCTTGAAATGGTTGCAAGAATGTGGGAATTGGCTGGTATCTTAGTGGATGAAAAAAGATAGGAGGCTGATGATATGGCAATGAGAATAAGTGGTCTTGCTTCAGGACTTGATACAGATGCTATGGTAAAAGAACTTATGTCAGCCCATAGTCTAAAAAAGATAAGTGTTGAAAAGAAGAAGACTAAAGCTGAGTGGACACAGGATAAGTGGAAAGAACTTAATACGAAGATATATAAGTTGTACACAGATCAGGTATCTAAGTTAAGGCTACAGGGAACTTATAGGACAAAAACCGCAAGCAGTTCAGCAGAGGATAAGGTTTCGGTTACAGCGTCTGCAAATGCGCCTACAGGAAGCCATACAGTAACTGTTCAGCAACTTGCAAGTTCTCAGTATGTAACAAGTGGAGATATATCTCACTTGGGTCTTACTTCATCATCAAAACTTTCTGACCTTTTAGGAAATAATACTGTTATTAATATTACTTCAGGAAAAGGTGAGAATTTAAAAACTGGTCAGCTTGTAATTGATGAGAATACTACAGTTGCAAACTTTGTGTCAGAACTTCAAAATGTAGGTCTTAACGCAAACTTTGATGAAAAACAAGGAAGATTCTTTATAAGTTCAGCTCAAAGTGGAGAAGATAATGCATTTACAATAACAACTAATGCGCTTACATCAGAGGCTGCAGATGCGAGACAGACTTTAAAGAATACATTGAACTATAATGATTTATCCCTGGCAGATAAAAGAACAGTAGATAAGGCTCTTACAACTCTTGATAAGAATTCTGGTGCCAGTGAGCAAGAGATTACAGATGCTAAAGTAGCGTTGGCTGAAATTGCTGAAAAGAATGCTAAAGCAGATACCGAGAAGATGTCTAAGGAGTTTGTGTCAGGCATAATTAAAGCGCAGTTAGAGGCTGATGATACGATTGTTGCTACTGATGACAAAACAAGGGAAGAGATTATAGAAGAAAAACTTAAAGAAGCATTAGATAGCACACAGACTCAGGAAAAGATTAAGTATTTCGCTGATAATGGCCTTAATGCTCAGACAATAGCACAGGCTAAAGATGCAGGCGTTTTATCAGAAGAAGATATGAACAGTGTTGGTGAATATACAGAGTTTGTATCAAGTGATGAAGCGGCTGTTGTAGTTAAAGATGCAGTTGCATTGTCAGTAGAACAATATCAGACAGTAGAAACTAATGCCGGTTCAACAAATGCCTTAACTGCTATTGGTCTTGGCAATGTTACAGGAGCTGAAGTAAAAGGTAGCACTTCAACAATGACTGTAGTTAGCGCGGCAGATAGTCTTATTACTTTAAATGGAGCACAACTTAAGAATTCTACTAACTCAATAACTGCTAACGGAATAACATTTAATGTAAAGGCGCAGACGAAAGAAAATGAAACAATAACTTTAGGTGTTACCAATGATGTTGAAGGTGTATACAACACTATTAAGGAATTTGTTACAGAATATAATGCGTTGCTAAAGGAAATGAATGAACTTTATCACGCAAGTTCTGCAAGAGGATATGAGCCGCTTAGTAGTGATGAAAAAGAAGCCATGAGTGATGATGAGATAGAAAAGTGGGAAGAAAAAGTTAAAAATTCACTTCTTAGAAGAGATTCAACACTTGGCTCACTTATAGACGGAATGAGAAATGCACTAAATACATCTATTAGCATTGATGGTAAGAATTATAGTTTATCTTCTCTTGGAATTACAACATCATCAGATTATACTGAAAGAGGATTGCTTCATATATACGGAGATTCTGAAGACGGAGTGTATTCTGGAGAAGAAGATTTACTTAGGGGTATGTTGACATCAGATCCTGATAAGGTTACTGACATTTTGTCTGGAATTACAAAGAATCTGTATGAAGAGATGCAAGGAAGAATGAAATCATCATCTCTTAGTAGTGCGCTTACATTCTATAATGATAAGTACATGAATAATCAGATAAAAGAGTATGATAAAAGTATAAAGAATTGGGAAGATAAACTGGCAGATATGGAAGATAAGTATTACAAGCAGTTTGCAGCAATGGAAAGTGCAATGGAGAAGATGAATCAGCAGTCTACATATTTGGCAAATCTATTTGGTAGCAATTAGGAGGCAATGAATGACATATAATGCGGCATCAGCTTACAAGAATAATTCAATACTTACAGCTTCTCCGGCAGAACTGACACTGGCTTTATATGAAGGTGCTATAAAATTCTGTAACATAGCATTGATTGGATTGGAGAATAACGACATAGAAAAGGTTAACACCAACCTTATTAAGGCACAAAAGATAATTACAGAGTTTCGTTCTACACTGGATTTTAAGTACGAAGTAGCCAAGGATTTTGATATTGTATATGAATATATTAATAGAAGACTTGCTGAAGGAAATATTAAAAAAGATGCCCAGATTGTAGAAGAGGCACTAGGTCATATTCGTTCGATGCGAGATGCATGGAAAGAAGTAATGAAACTCACTAAAACAAATAAATAAGTTTATAAGATATACGGCGGTTTGTTGCTAAACCGCCGTTTTAGTCTTAATAAGAATAAGCATAGCGGAGGTATCTATGGCAGGAAATAATGGAACATACATTAATATTTTATTAAACACATTGATTAGAAAAAACGAATGTCTTAAAAAGATAAGTAATCTTGAGGAAAATCAGGAAAAAATATTGTCTAATCCGGATTTGACTGTAGAAGAATTTGAAGAAATGATGTCAAAGAAACAAACACTTATTAATGAACTGGAAAGTTTAGATAAAGGTTTTGAAACAGTATACGACAGGGTTAAAGACGAACTTAGGATTAACAAAGGCTATTACAAGGAAACGATAGAAAAAATGCAATCTTGTATTGTTGGTATTACAGAATTAACTGTTAAAATTCAAGCTATGGAAGAGCGTAATAAGACTAAAGCAGATAGTATGTTTGCAATGAGAAGAGGCCAGGTTAAGAATGTAAGAGTTAGCAATCAGACAGCAGCCATGTATTACAAAAATATGGTGGGCCAGCATCAAAGTGGACAGTCTTATTTTTTAGACACTAAGAATTAAGTGAAAGGATAGAATAATTATGGTATATGTATTTTTGGCAAATGGATTTGAGATAGTAGAGGCTATGGCTCCTGTAGATGTTTTGAAAAGAGCGGGGATATCTACTTATACAGTATCTATAACTGATGATAAGTTGGTGGAAAGTTCTAATGGAACCAAGGTGTATGCGGATATGCTAATCAAAGACGTTGATTTTAGTCTAGGGGAGATGTTAGTGCTGCCAGGTGGACTTCCGGGTGCGGACAACCTTGCTGCCTGCAAAGTACTTGTAGACAATTTGATTAATTATAATAAAGATGGAAAGAAAGTGGCTGCTATATGTGCAGCACCATATGTTCTTGGAGTAAATGGAATTCTTAAGGGAAAGAAAGCTACATGTTATCCTGGATTTGAGGAGAAGTTACTAGAGGCGGAGTATACAGGTGAAAAAGTTGTGGTTAGCGAAAATGTAATTACATCATGTGGTATGGGAGCATCAACTGAGTTTGGATTAGAACTTGTAAAGGCTTTGGCAGGTGAAGAAGTAGCAAAGGATATTGCTAAAAAAATAAGATTTTAAGAAAATCATTTATTATCGTTGAAATTGACAAATTAAAGTAATATAATAAGAGAGTATGATTAGATAAAATGCAATAATTATAAATCATTCGGAATATTATTAGGAGGTTTTGATATGCAGTGTATCAAAGACTATACAGCAAAACTTAATGAATTAAAGATTATTCAGGCAAAGTACAACCTTGATACAAGTGATACTGATGAATTAATTAAAGAAATCGAAGGTTTTAAAGTAACAGCGCCTATCATAGGTAACTTTAGTACAGGTAAAAGTTCTATGCTTAACGCTATTTTGGGTAAGCGTCTTCTTTCAGTAGAAATTACACCTGAAACTGCAGTTCCTACAGAGATATACTATGGAGAAAATGTGGTGTATAAAGTAGATTTGGAAGGAGAAGCGGTTACATATTCAGTAGAAGATTTACCGATTCGTGACCTTACAATCAAAGATACAGAACTTGTAAGAGTTGAGTATGATCATCCATTTTTAAAAGAGATTTCCAATGTAAAACTTGTAGATTTGCCAGGATTTGATTCAGGAATAGAGTTACATAATCAGGCAATAGATAAGTACTTACCAAATAGTCTTGCATATATTCTAGTAGTAGCATGTGATGAACCAGTTCTTAAGGATAATATAACTAACTTTGTAAAGGAACTTGATTTGCACGACATGCCTCTTTATGTTGTACTTTCTAAGAGTTCAAGACTTACATCTGAAGAAGTTATGGAATGTAAAAAACTTGTTACATCAATAGTAACTAAGATTATTGATAAGGATCAGGTTAAGATTACATCAATCGAATCATATGGTGATGTAAATGTTAACGGCATTAAAAAGTTCTTATTAGAAATTCAGCAAAACAGTGAGAGACTTTTTGAGATTAAGTATAGAGACAGATTGGCTAACGCCATTAAGAATATGGAGAATTTCCTTCTTGATCAGATTAATAAAAAAGATCTTACACTTTCAGAACTTGAGGAAGAAAAAGATGCACTTCAAGGTGAGATTAATGAGTTACTTAGAAAGATTAATAGAGAAAGAGAAAGATTTGATAAACAGGCGGACGAGTGTATTGAGGCAATAAAGAATAAGATTAGTGCTGATTTAATCACTGCTTCTTCAGCTATTGCTGCCTTAGTTCAAAATGGTGCTAATGTTAACGATAAGATTAACACCATCGTAAGAAATGCAGTAGCAATAGGAATTAAGTCGGAGTTTGAACCAAGACTCCAAAAATATCTTAAGAGTATTGCGGATATGATAAATGTAGATGTCCTTAAAGATGAAGGAATTAAGATGAATGTTGATCAACTTTCTACTGATAACATGATTCAGGATGTTGCTATGAAAGCAGTTCCGTTTGTTCTTGCAGCAGTAGGCGCAATTATGGGACCATTTGGTATAGTTTTAGGTGGTATGGTAGGTGCGTTTATTGATAGTGCAATGAATATAAGCCAGTCTAAGATTAAGGAGAAAAAGGCTATCGAGGTAGCTGACGGAATAATTAAAACTGTATCTGAACAGGCTGGAGACGGTGTTGGAGCCGAAATTAAAAGATATATTGTAGAGATTAATAAAGATATTGAAAAAGAGATTCTTAAGCAGAAAGAACTTCTAGACAAATCTCTTGATGATGTATCTGAGAGAGTTGCGTTAGAAGACAGCAAGAAGAATGAAGCAATATTCAAGATTGAATGTGATTTGACTCAACTTAAAGCAATATAGTTATTGCAGCAAGACTTTGTAATAATCGGAAGTAACAGGAGGAATAGTGATGCAGGTTTTCACAAAATCAAGAGATGATGAGATAGAGTTTCTCTCATTTATTGATAAACTTGACAAGATGATAGAGACACTTAAACCTTATTCGGTTGATGTGGACCTTACAGATATAGAAGCGCTAAGAAAGAGTTTTATTCTAAAAACCGAGGATTTCTTTAGAGAAGAAAGAAAACTTAATATAGGTATTATAGGTCGAGTTAAAGCAGGTAAATCATCGTTCTTAAATACATTTTTATTTGATGGACAGGAAGTGTTGCCAAAGGCAGTTACACCAAAGACTGCAACTCTTACTAAGATTGAGTATTCTTCGGAGAATAGTATTGAGATAGAGTATTACACACCTGCTGAATGGAGAGCCTTAGAAGCTAATGCTAAGATAGATTCAGATTTAGGCGAATTTAAGGTGGCAAGAGAAATCGTAGAGATGGTTAAAGAAAGAGCCCTTAACCCATACGATTACATAAGCAAAGGTTCGGAGAGCATAATCTTTGAATCATATGACAAACTTATGGAGGAACTTAATCAGTATGTAGGCGAGAATGGAAAATATACTCCACTTGTTAAGTCGGCTGTGCTTTATGTAGATAAGGAAGAACTTAAGGATATATCAATAGTTGATACGCCTGGACTTAATGATCCTATTGCATCAAGAACTGATAAGACAAAACAGTTTATAGAATTGTGTGATGTTGTATTTTTCTTAAGTAAGGCTACAGGTTTCTTAGATACTAATGATACTCAACTTCTTACAGCTCAACTTCCACACAAGGGCGTAAAAAAACTAGTTTTAGTATGTTCAAGATTTGATGATGGACTTAGAGATACGCTGTGGTCAAGAGATAGTTTGGCTCAGGCTAAAGAAGATACTAAGAAAAAACTCTTAGCTCATGCTGAAAGAACCTTAGAAGAGTATAAAAAGAACAATTACAATGCTAATGTTGCTATGATTGACCAGTTAAAGGATGTAGTATTCATATCATCAATGGCGCATAATATGGCTAATAAGAACAAATCTCAGTACACTGAGCAAGAACTTAAAGTGTATAATGATTTGAATGCTCACAAGGAATTGAGTAAAGGTGAACTTCGCAGTATTGGTAATATAGAGGCTGTAAGAAAGATTTTCCGTGAAGTGGCAGATAAAAAAGAAGCTGTCTTAGATGCAAAGTCAGGTACATTTGTTCCTGTTGCCAGAGAAGAACTTCGCAATAAACTTCTTGGAATGGAAAAGATAATTGAAAAAAGAATAGACAAATTAAAAACTTCTGATAGAGAAGAGATAGCTGCTCAGAAAAAAGCCATTGCTAACCAGATTAACACAATAAATGCAAATCTTGAAAGCATATTTGGAGAACTTTATCTTAGAATAGAGCAGAATAAATCAGAGGCATTAAGAGAACTTCGTTCTAACAATAGAATGTATTCTCAGATTAATGAAAAAGAGGGTGTGGAAACACACTTTGAAACTTGTAAGAAATCAACATCTAAGTGGTTTATGCCTTGGACATGGGGAAGTTCTACAAGAGAAGTATACAGTTATGATGAGAAGTACTATTATTTGGATGCATCAGATGCTCTTGAAAATATTAGAAACTTTGTAAATGATTCTGCTGATTGTATAGAGAATACATTTAATAAGGTAATGGATGTTACTTCTTTAAAAAGACAACTTCTTAATACAATTGTTGAGAATTTAGACGGTTCAAAAGATGAATATGATCCGTCATATTGCAAATTGTTAGTAGAGCAGACACTTAACAGCATTGAACTTCCGGTTGTTAAAATAGATGTAGCAGGGGTTGTTGATACTGTAGCAAGCCAGTTTTCAGGGGAAATTAGAGATTCGGCAATGAAGGCTAATTTAAAATCAGTACTTGCAAAAGTTATAAGCGGTCTTTTTGATGATATAAGTAAGACTTTTGAAAGTGAAGTATCAGGTTTTAAAGCAAGAATTGAAGATATTAAGAATGATTTCTCCGATAAATTACTTAAAAATATCAATCTTGAATTCAATATTGTTATTGAAAAATTTGAAAACAAAGAGAATGAGATTGAAAGATACAAAGAACTTATCACAAAACTTAGAAGAATTGATTTGAGTTAAATAATTCTAATATAAGTATAATTTACCACTTATAATTTAAGTTATAGAGTTCATAATAATATCATAACAAATGAATGTCAGATTGAATACAGTCTGACATTTGCTTGTTAAATATGTGATTACTCACGGAGGTGTTATTATGGCAAGCAATTCAAGTTCAAATCGTATGGAAGTACCACAGGCTAAGGCTGCAATGAACAAGTTCAAAATGGAAGTTGCTTCAGAACTTGGCGTTCCATTACAGAACGGTTACAATGGTCACTTAACAAGTGCTCAAAACGGTTCAGTTGGTGGAGAAATGGTTAGACAGATGATTAAGAGACAGGAAGAAGCAATGTCTGGCCAGAGTGGTAATCTCTAAATCTTTAGAATAAGTTGATTATTTAAAAAGATTATAGGCTTTTGGGGCTTGTACCCCGAAAGCCTTTTTAGATTTGAAAATCTTAATAACATAACTCTTTTGTGTTGCAAATATTTAGTGTGAGTAATATAATCAAGGTGTATGTGCATTTAATATTAAGAAAATAAAGAAAGGATGTATATATGGGAAAGTATTTTGGAACAGACGGTTTTCGTGGTGAAGCTAATGTGGATTTAACGGTAAATCATGCCTTTAAAGTGGGAAGGTTTTTAGGAAGTTATTATGGTAAAGAACACAAAGCAAGAGTTGTTATAGGAAAAGATACAAGACGTTCAAGTTATATGTTTGAATATTCTCTAGTTGCAGGCCTTACAGCCAGTGGAGCAGATGTGTGTTTGCTTCATGTAACAACAACTCCTAGTGTAGCGTATGTTGTCAAAACAGAAGGTTTTGACTGCGGAATAATGATTTCTGCAAGTCATAATCCATATTTTGATAATGGAATTAAGATAATAAATGGTGCAGGGTGCAAACTAGAAGCAGAAGTAGAGGAATTAATAGAAAACTATATTGATTCGCCAATAGATAATATACCTTTAGCAGTAAAAGAAGATATAGGAAAGACTTCGGACCATGCAATTGGCAGACATAGATATATTGGATACCTTATGTCTTTAGCAAAGAGAAGTTTTAAGGGAATCAGAGTGGGCTTAGACCTTGCGAATGGTTCGGCAACAACAGTTGCAAAGGGTGTGTTTGATGCATTAGGTGCAAAAACATATGTTATGGGAAATGAACCTGATGGTACTAACATTAATGCGGGAGTAGGTTCTACACATGTTGGAGCACTTCAAAAGTTTGTTGTAGAGAATAAATTAGATATAGGATTTGCTTATGATGGAGATGCAGACAGATGCTTTGCAATAGACGAGAATGGCAAACTAGTAGATGGCGATATGATTATGTATATTTGCGCTGTATATATGAAGAAGCATGGTGAATTGAATTCGGATACAGTAGTAACTACTATAATGTCTAATTTGGGACTATATAAGGCATTTGATAAACAAGGAATTAATTATGTGAAAACTGCTGTTGGCGATAAATATGTTAATGAATGTATGGTGGAAAATGGATATACATTAGGTGGTGAGCAGTCAGGACACATTATTTTTAGTAAGTATGCTACAACAGGCGATGGCATATTGACTTCGCTTATGATAATGGAAGCAATGCTTGAAAGTAAGTCAAAACTTTCGGAACTTTTAAAGGGGCTTAAGATATATCCACAACTTTTAGTCAATGTAAGAGTTACTGATAAAGCAGCTGTTATGAATAATTCTAAAGTTTTAAAAGCAATTAAAGCAAGTGAAGAAGCACTTGGAGATAACGGAAGAATTCTTGTAAGGGAAAGTGGAACTGAACCAGTGATTAGAGTTATGGTAGAGGCAGCTACTGATGAACTTTGTGGCGAGCATGTATATGGAGTTATTGATGTGATGAAAGCGGAAGGTTTGGCATTATAAAAATATAATATTAATATAGATTTTCTGGAATTTATGTGATATAATGTGCGAATGTGTACAGAATGAAAAACAAAAATAATATAAACCTAGATTTAAGGAGGATAATTTACCATGAGTGTACAGGTAGAGAATTTAGAAAAGAATATGGCGAAGTTAACAATTGAGGTAGAACAAGCTGATTTTGAAGCAGCATGTCAGCAGGCATATCTTAAGAATAAAGGAAAGATAAATGTTCATGGATTTAGAAAAGGAAAAGCACCAAGAAACGTAATTGAAAAACTTTATGGGGCAGAGATTTTCTATGAGGATGCAGCTAATATATGTATTCCAGATGCATATGATAAAGCAGCTAAGGAATCAGGTCTTGTAATCGTATCTCAGCCTGATATAGACGTTGTTACAATAGGAAAAGGACAGCCATTTGTATTTACAGCTACAGTTGCTGTTAAACCTGAGGTTACATTAGGTGAATACAAGGGAATAAAAGTTGAGAAAGTTACTGTAGAAGTAACTGATGCAGAAGTTGATGAGCGCATTGAAAAAACAAGACAGCAGAATGCAAGAATAATTCCTGTAAGCGATAGAGCAGCAGCAATGGGAGATATCGTTGCTATTGACTATGCCGGTTCAATTGATGGTGTAGCATTTGAAGGCGGCACTGGTAACCATGATAGTCTCGAACTTGGAAGTCACAGCTTTATTGATGGATTTGAAGAGCAGATTGTTGGAAAGAATGTTGGTGAAGAATTTGACGTAAACGTTACTTTCCCAGAGACATATCATGCAGCTGAACTTGCAGGAAAGCCTGCAGTGTTTGCATGTAAACTTAATGATATTAAGGTTAAAGAACTTCCAGAACTTGATGATGACTTTGTACAGGATGTGTCAGAGTTCGACACAGTAGATGAGTATAAAGCAGATGTTAAGAAGTCTGTAACCGAAGCTAAGGAAAAGGAAGCAAAGGCAGCAAAGGAAGATAAGGTTATAGAAGCAATTATCGCTAATGCAACTATGGAAATTCCTGATGCAATGGTTGATACACAGGCAAGACAGCAGGCTGAGAATTTTGCGCAGAGACTTCAGTCACAAGGGCTTTCATTAGATACATACCTTCAGATGACAGGTATGGATGTTAAGAAGTTCTTAGATACAATGAAGCCTCAGGCACTTAAATCAATCCAAAGCAGACTAGTATTAGAAGCAGTTGCTAAGGCTGAAAACATAGAAGCTACAGATGAAGATTTCGAAAACGAAATCACAAAGATGGCTGGAATGTATGGTATGGAAGTAGATAAGATTAAGGAAATGATTGGTGACGAAGAAAAGAAAGCTATCTGCGAAGATATTGCTATCGAAAAGGCTGTAAATTTTGTAACAGATGCAGCTGTAGAAGAATAATTAAGAGCCGAATATAAAACTAACTAAGCTAAGGATTAGATTCAATGATTTTAAACGGAATTTTATCCTTAGCTTTAGGTATTATAATAGGTAGTTTGAAAAATAATAGAAATGGAGTAAAAAAATATGAGTTTAGTACCTTATGTCTTAGAATCAACCAGTAAAGGTGAGAGAAGTTATGATATCTATTCAAGATTATTAAAGGATAGAATTATTTTTCTTGGAGAAGAAGTTACAGATGTAACAGCAAGTCTTGTAGTTGCACAGTTATTATATTTAGAATCAGAAGACCCTAACAAAGATATTTGCCTATATATCAATAGTCCGGGTGGATCAGTTACAGCAGGAATGGCTATATATGATACAATGCAGTACATCAAATGTGATGTGTCAACAATATGTATAGGTCTTGCGGCAAGTATGGGTGCATTCCTACTTGCAGGTGGTGCAAAGGGAAAGAGATTTGCCCTTCCTAATGCAGAGGTTATGATTCATCAGCCTTCTGGCGGAGCAAGAGGTCAGGCTACAGAGATTCAGATTGTAGCTGAAAACATTTTAAAGATAAAGAAAAAGTTAAACGAAATGTTAGCGCAGAATACAGGAAAGCCTTTGGAAGTAGTATCTGTTGATACAGAAAGAGACCATTATATGGATGCTTACGAAGCAAAGGAATATGGAATAATAGATGAGGTTATTACTAACAGAAAATAACTTCGTCAGATTTTGAGAGGTGAATTAAGTGGCAGGAAAAACAACAGGCACTCCAAATCAGTTAAGATGCTCATTTTGTAATAAAAGCCAGGAGCAGGTTAGAAAGTTAATTGCTGGTAATGGTGTATATATATGTGATGAGTGTGTGGATACATGTGCAGAGATAATTGATGAAGAATTATCAGAAATTCGTTCGGATGAAGATAATGAGATTAATCTGTTAAAGCCAAAGGAAATAAAAGAATTTTTAGATGAATATGTAGTTGGACAAGAAGAGGCTAAAAGGGTTCTTTCGGTAGCAGTATATAACCACTACAAGAGAGTTTTGTCAGGAAAAAGTCTTGATGTGGAACTTCAAAAGAGCAACATTATTATGGTTGGACCTACAGGTAGTGGTAAAACATATCTTGCCCAGACGCTTGCAAAACTTTTGAATGTACCATTTGCCATAGCAGATGCTACAGCACTAACAGAGGCAGGTTATGTTGGTGAGGATGTTGAAAACATTCTTCTTAAGATTATTCAGGCAGCAGATTATGATGTTGAAAGAGCTGAATATGGAATTATCTATATTGATGAAATAGATAAGATAACAAGAAAAGGCGAAAATGTTTCTATAACTAGAGATGTTTCAGGTGAAGGTGTGCAGCAGGCACTTCTAAAGATACTTGAAGGTACGGTAGCATCGGTACCACCTCAAGGCGGAAGAAAACATCCGCATCAGGAACTAATACCAATTGATACAACCAATATACTGTTTATCTGTGGTGGTGCTTTCGATGGCCTTGAAAAGATTATTGAAACAAGAATCGGTAAGAAGTCCATAGGTTTTAATGCACAGATTGCGGATAAAACAAAGATTAAGATAGGTGACCTTTTCAAACAAGTGCTTCCTCAAGACTTTGTAAAGTTTGGTATAATTCCAGAGTTTGTTGGTCGTGTACCGGTTACAGTAGGACTAGACCAGTTAGATGAGGCTGCATTGGCAGACATATTATCAAAACCAAGAAATGCCTTGGTAAAACAGTATGAAAAACTCTTTGAAATTGATGGAGTAAAACTAGAGTTTGAAGAAGAGGCGATTAATGCCATTGCTCATCAGGCATTTGAAAGAAAAATTGGTGCCAGGGGCTTAAGGGCTATAATGGAAAATGTAATGATGGAATCTATGTATGAACTTCCTAGCGAAGAGTGCGTAGAAAAATGTATTGTTACAAAAGATACCGTTGAAGGCAAAGAAAAGCCAATACTTGAATATTCAGAAAGACCTGTAAAAAAAGAAAAATTGATTAGACGTTTACCACGAAGGAATGACTAATATGGTTATCAAATCAGTTGAACTAAAAACAGTATGTGGCGTTACAAGTAAACTGCCACAAAATGAAATACCAGAGATTGCATTTGCGGGACGTTCCAATGTTGGAAAGTCCTCGCTAATTAATGCGATAATTAATAGAAAATCTTTGGCAAGAACATCCTCACAGCCGGGAAAGACACAGACAATTAACTTTTATGAAGTTAATAAGGAGTTTTTCCTTGTAGATTTGCCGGGATACGGATATGCTAAGGCTTCAGAAGCAGTTAAGGCACAATGGGGCAAGATGATAGAAAGATACCTTGTAAAATCAGAGCAGTTGAGAGTGATATTCTTGCTAGTAGATATTAGACATGAGCCTACAGCTAATGATGTTGGAATGTATGAGTTTATAAAGTCTACAGGATTTAAGCCTGTTATTATTGCTACAAAACTGGACAAGATTAAAAGAAGTCAGTTAGCGGCTAATGTTAAGGTTATTAGAAATAAGTTAAAGTTAGAAAACGATGTGCCTGTGATTCCTTTCTCTGCAACTACTAAACAGGGAAGAGAAGAGATATATGAGGTAATGGAGTCGTTTATAGATAGTTAAAATATAAATGTGTTGGCAAAGGGAATGATATCATGTCGGAAGAATGAGATATGATATCATTTGAATATAAATGTACAAATGTTTGTTGGAGGCTTGGGAGAATTATGATGGATAACATTCTATTTCTGGTTGCTTCACCATATCAACTATTTAATGCAATTGTTATTAGAATGTCAGTGTTACAAGAGTGCAGATGTGATATACTGCTTCGTTCTGCTATTTCATGGAATGAAGATATGTTGAAACGACTAGAAGAAGAGAAGGTGTTTGGTAGATTATATCGTCCGGATTTTACTGAAGTTGAAAGTAGTTTCTGGGGATTAAGTGATGAAGAAAAGATGGAATTGGTTGAGAACCCTGATTTGTATTATGGTGAAGAACCAATAGAATTTATATATGATAAAATATTTGCAGCATTAGATTCAGCAGCTTGGAAGATACTATATCACCAATGTGTGCTTAAAGGAAAAAAACCTGACGTTATACAATATGATGAGGGTCTTAGAAGTTATTCTATGGACTTTAAAAAATCGGATAATAGACCATTTTTTATGGGGGAATACGGAAAGAATAATTTCTGCAATGCCATAAAAGGTATGTATCTATACAGACCCGAAGTATACTCTGTAGACGAATATGATTATGAATTATACAAAATACCTAATCCGTATGAAAACACAATACTTAAAGAGAAATTGACATATATTTTTGGTAATGAGCCTATGCCAGAAGAGAGATTTATTTATTTTGAAGATTTCTTTTTTACAGACAGACATGTTACTAATGATATGGAATTGTTCAAAGAAATAGCTAGAATTGTTGGAAAAGACAATATAGTAGTTAAAACCCATCCAAGAGATGACTATGACAGGTTTGCGCCTATGGGTTACAAGACAATAGGAAAGAGCAATACTCCATGGGAATGTCAGTTATTGAATTCTACAGTAGAGAAGAAAATACTAATATCTGTAACATCTACTGCAATACTTACACCATATATAATTTTTAATAAGAATATAAATGTTGTTTCTTTAGAAAAGTTATATAAATGGGAAGTACCATTACATACTGACGAGGGATTTCAGAAGTGTCTTGACAGAATAAAGAAGAATATGAATGAGAATGGAGTATATTTGCATATGCCTTCTTCTCTAGAAGAATTAAGAGAATTACTGCTCTATATGAAGTCCAATTAACTACACAGGAATTGTGTAAAAGACAAAAACGTAATAATTAAGGGAAAGGAAGATAAGTAATGAATGATATCGCTGTTTCAGTAATAGTAGTTGTTAATAATAGAGCAGATTATTTGGATAGATGTATAGACAGTTTGGTGTTTCAGACACTGAAAAATATCGAAGTGCTTATAGTGGATGACTATTCTACGGATTCTTCGTGGACAATTATGGAGAAGTGGCAAAATAGGTTTCCCGATATAATAAATGTTATGAAATCCGAGCAAAAAGGTGTGACACATGCTAAGAATACAGGAATAAAGCATGCCAGAGGAAAATATGTAACAATAGTTGAATCAGGGGACTATATTGACTATAAAATGTTAAAAAGAATGTATGGGAAAGCGCAAACAAGTGATTTCCCAGAGATTGTTTTTTCTCCAATTTGGGAAGTAGATGGTAATAATAAAAGAAAATCTGATATTATCAAAGAACATGAAGCAATAGAGAACTATCTGAAATTAAATGAGTATGGTTTAACTGGAAGATTGTTTAGAAGAGATTTGTTTGAACGATATGGTTTATTACCTGAATTAGGTATAGGGGAGGATTTGGCATGGTTGTTTCCTGCTATATCAAACGAACCTTCCATTGTTTATTATTGCGTTCCGGGATATTATCATGAAAGATCTCCGCAATCAATAACACTAGATTTTACTAATTACAAAATAGTAGAAGATATAATTCTAGGAAATGATATATTACTGGAAAAAACTAATGAAAAATATAGAGAAGAGGCATTACTTTTTTCTGTTGAAAGATTGTTACTTTACGGTGATAAGAGACCAATATATAAGGATGTTTTCTATAAAGAGGCATTCAAATATATAGATGAACTTAAGGAGATTGAAGATTTATTAATAAAGTCAGAGAAACTATATTATTTTTGTGAACGATATAGTGGAGAGATAGAAACAATTCCGCAAATAGTGTATGTTAATGGATTTGGAAAAGAAGAATACAACACCGAGGGATTAGAAAATGTGTTTAGGGATAAACCGCAATTTGTTATTCTAAACGAAGATAATTGTGATGTGCTATCTTGCCCGGAAGTGATAAAAAAAGCATGTGAGAACCATGACTGGTGTATGGTAGGAAAGTATTTTGCTGTTAAAAAGTGTTATGAAAACGGTGGAATATACATAGATGATGATATTGAGGTGGAAGCGCCATTTAATATGTTTCTCTATGATTTGGCCTTTTTTGGATATGAGTCAAATAACTCATTTACAGATAAAGTATTTGGATGTGTTGCGAGAAGCAAAATATTTGCTGGCATTCTAAAAACTTATGAATGTGTGGATTTGTATGACAATTATTTTGAATCTCTTGCATCAAGAATAAAAACGATACTAATTAGTATGGGTGGCGTTACACTGCAATCAAAGTATCATAATCTCGTGCAATATGGGTTCTGTTTGTATCCAATAGAAACTTTTGTGTTCAGCCTGCCATCTATGGATTGTGTTCACGTAAGTCACTATAAGAATAAATGTGTTGAGAATCCAGTGAGAATTTCAGAGAATGTATTGGAATCGTTACTTTATAAGGCGAGAAATGATAGTGAAAATGATGCGATGATTTCTGAAGTAAAAGAAGCCTTAAGTTGGAACAGAAAACAGGTTAAGATACTTGAAGACCAGTTAGAATGGAACAGAGGTCAGGTTGAAAAGTATAAAAATCAGTTGGAGTGGAACCGTGGACAGGTTGAAACCTATAAGGAACAGTTAGAGTGGAATAGAGGTCAAGTTGAAACTTATAAGGAGCGCATTGAAAAGAGTAGAAATAGGGTTACAACATTAGAAGGTCAACTAAAATGGAATAGAAATCAGGTTGAAATCTATAAAGAACGTTGTGAAAAGAATAAAGAAAAAATTACAACATTAGAGAGTCAGTTAGAGTGGAATAGAGAGCAAAAAGCAATAAAAGAAAATGAAAATTCTAAGTTGAAAGAAGCAAACTCTAAACTTAAAACAGAATTGTCGGAATACAAAGGAAGTATTCTAGTCCGTATTGCTTGGAAACTGCATAGAATACCACAAAAACTCAAGAATGTGTTTAAGAAGTAAGAACTGTTAGTTGAAATAAGGATAAGATAATATGAAGACAGTAGCATTTGTACCAATTAAATTAAATAATGAACGTTTTCCGGGAAAGAATGTAAGACCGTTCACAGGTGGAGAACCATTAATTGCATATATTTTAAATACGCTTTTAGAAGTTGATAATGTTGATGAAAGATATGTATATTGTTCAAGCGATGAGATTGTAGAGTATCTTCCGGAGGGAATTAAATTCTTAAAGAGAGATCCTTATTATGATTTATCCTCTACGCCATTTAATGAAGTGTTGACATCATTTGCAGAATTAGTAGAAGCGGATGTATATGTGTTGTCTCACGCTACTGCACCATTTATCTCTAAAGAGAGTATTGCTTTAGGTGTAAATAAAGTTGTTAACGAAGGTTATGATAGCGCATTAGCGGTTAACAGATTGCAGGAATTTGTATGGAAAGATGGCAAACCTTTTAACTATGAAGTGGAAAATATCCCAAGAACACAGGATTTGCCGGAAATGTTCACAGAAACTTGTGGTTTGTATGTATATACAAAAGATGTTATTTGTAATAAGAAACGCCGTATAGGAGACAAGCCTTATTTAATAGAAGTATCAAAAATAGAAGCTTGTGATATTAATACTAAAGAAGATTTTATAGTTGCGGATGCATTATTTCAAACACTAAAAGGTGATGTCAAATATGATTAAATTAGTAGTTTTTGATATGGACGGAACAATAGCGGACACATCTATGGGAATTCTAAATAGTCACAGACATGCCCACAAAATGATGGGAAGTCCAGTACCACAGATAGATGTATTAAGAAGTGTTATAGGTGGACCGTTGTTAAATTCATATATAACACGCTTTGGATTTTCCCCGGAAGATGCAAGAACAGCAGTTCAATACTACAGAGAATATTATGCTGAAAATGGATTTGCCGAGGCTGAAGTTTATGAAGGAGTTAAGGAAACGCTACAGGAACTAAAGAATAAAGGATGCTTAATAGGCGTTGCCACACTAAAAGCAGAAAAGTTTGTAAAACCTATGTTAGAGGTGTTAGGACTTACACAGTATTTTGATATTATCTATGGAATGGATGATAAGGATACTAGAACAAAAACAGGACTTATTGATATGTGTGTTAAAGATGCTGGTGTAAAAAAAGAAGAAACACTAATGGTGGGTGATAGCGAGCATGATATGATGGGAGCACAACAATCAGGAGTTAATTTTGTTGGTGTAACCTATGGATTTGGGTTTAGGGGTGAATTGTCTGATTATGGATGCCAATTCTGTGACAAGCCACTGGAATTGTTAAAATACATTTAATATTTGTGCTAAAGATGGAGATTAGAATGATAGATATACTTGTAATTCTATTGGCATTTCTTTGTGTGGGTAAGATTAAGATTTCACCTAAGATGGAATTCAATGATGATTACCTGTGTATGAACGATTGTAATAGAATAAAAGGCTTGTTTGCAATTGTTGTAGTGTTACATCATCTTTCTCAGAAAACAAGCCAAGGTGTATTGTTACAAAGTTTTGAAAATGTAGGTTATTTAGCAGTGGGAGTATTCTTTTTTATCTCTGGCTATGGATTAATTCATTCATTAACCAATAAAAAAGAGTATTTAAAAGGCTTTTTAAGCAAAAGATTATCTGCTGTAATTAGACCATATATAATAATTTATTTGGTTTTTTTTCTTGTGCATAGTCTGATTAATGGTAAACTATTAAGTTTAGAGAATATATATATAATAGATAAAAAAGGGGACACATTTGTAGCCTATTCATGGTATGTGTTTGTAATTATTGCTCTATATATTATGTTTTACTTGTTAGCCAAACTATTTGGTAATAGAAAAGTATTCATTGTCATAGGTTCTTTAATATTTGAAATCTTGTGGATATATATTTGTATTTACCAGTTAGGATATGGTAGTTGGTGGTGTAATACTGTACTGTGTTTTTCTGTGGGAATGCTATGGAAACTATATGAAGAATGCATAAATAGAGCGATAAGAAAAAGGTACATAATAGTTTTATCAATTACATTCATACTGTTTTTCCTTGTGTATGGTATGTATAAATCTCCTACGGTAGTACAATTTATTAAAGACCATATAATAGATAATAATGTAGTGATATTTACCATGTGGAGAAGTTGTGTATCTATAATTTTCGTAATACTTGTAGCACTGCTTGGCGTAAAGATTAAGCTGGGGTCTTATTTTTTAGAAAAAGTTGGTCATGTGTCCTATGAAATGTACCTGACACAGGGTATATTCTTTTTAGTGTTTGAACAAAAATTGCCTGAAAATGAGTTGGTATATGGCATACTTATAGTCGGCTTTACAGTGGTAGGAGCATACCTGCTTAAGTTGTTTAACAAAAGTATATCAAAAATAAAACAATGAAAATAATTCTCTTTTGAAATTGGAGTCTTATATGGATAATCAATTTCAAAAGAGTCTTTTTATATAGACAACAAATGCAAAAGTGTGATAAAATAGAAAGGATTATATGGTTATGATGGGATAGGAGCGCATTACTATGAATGACTTACTAGTTTCAATAATTGTGCCTATGTACAACGCATCGGCAACCATTAAAGATACAATAGAATCTGTGTTGGCTCAGACATATAAGAATTGGGAAATGATTATTTTGGATGATTGTTCTTTAGATTCTTCGGCAACAATAGTAGAAGCGTATTGCAAAAAAGACTTAAGGATTAAGTATGTATTGTCGGAAATCAATCAAGGTGTATGTGCATCCCGTAATAAAGCATTAAAATTAGCCAGTGGTGAATTAATTGCATTTTTGGACAGTGATGATACATGGGCAGCAGACAAATTAGAGAAACAGTGTCAATTTATGAGAAACAATGATATTGCATTTTCTTATACTGCATGTGATGTTATTGATGAAAAGGGAGTCCCAACAGGTCAGATAAGAAATGTTCCTAAGGAGATTGATTACAAGGGATTACTTAAAGGGAATTGTATTCCATGTCTTACAGTAATGATTGATAGAAAAAAAGTGAACTTTGATGGAATGCCAAGCGTTCATCACGAGGATTATGCAGCGTGGCTTAGTGTGTTAAAAACAGGAATCAAAGCCTACGGAATGAATGAGGTACTTGCTCATTACAGAGTATGTAATTCATCTTTAAGTGGCAACAAGTTCAAAGCCATGAAATGGACTTGGGATATATATAGAAAGCAGGAGAATTTGGGGATAATTAAAAGCAGTTATTATTTTTGTAATTATGTTATAAAGGCGTTATTAAAACGAGTGTGATTATGGAACAGAGTTTTTTTCAAAAATTAAAACGTGTAAAGATTGCAGATTTGCTCAGTGTGTTTAAACTATTCATAGCAATACTTCCGGCAATAATTATGAAGTTGTGGCGCAAGGATTTATGGTTGCTGTGTGATACAAGATATGAGGCTGGGGATAATGCCTTTTGGTTATTTAAATATATCAGGAAAGAACAGCCTAATGTGGATGTAATATTTGCCCTTGATAAGAAATCCAGACACTATGATAAAGTGAGAAATCTAGGTAAGGTTGTGCCTTATGGTAGTGTAAGGCATTGGATATACTATCTGGTGGCGGATAAGAATGTTAGTTCTCAAAAAATGGGTAAACCCAATGCAGCGATTTGTTATGTGTTGGAAGTATACGGAATCTTAAAAAACAAGAGAGCATTTTTACAGCATGGAATTATTACTGCTGATTTAACATTCCTTCACTATCCACATACAAAAATGAAACTATTTGTAACTAGTACTGAAGATGAATGGGAATATGTAGACAGAGTGTATGAGTATCCTAAGGGAGTGGTACAAAAACTTGGACTTTGTCGATTTGATGGTTTACATGATTACAAGGTTAATAAAAGACAACTTTTGATTATGCCAACATGGAGAATGTATATTAGAAATGAAATATCAGGCAAAGATGCTAACATCTATGATGCTTTCTTGAAAACAGAGTACTACAGATTTTGGAATGGATTGCTAGAAGACGAAGAATTCGTAAAGTTTATTGAAGAATCAGATATAGAAGTGGTGTTTTATCCGCATAGAGAGATGAAAGCGTTTTTACAGTGTTTTAAGTTTCAAAGTAAGAATATTAAACTTTTATCCTATGAACAGTGCGATGTTCAGACAGTGCTTAAAGAGGCAGCCTTTTTAATTACTGATTACTCCAGTGTATCCATGGATTTTGCATATATGAAAAAACCTTTGATTTATTATCAGTTTGATTATGAGCAGTTTAGAAGTGGACACCATCCTGAAGGATATTTTTCCTTTAAGGATGATGGGTTTGGTCCTGTATGCACTACATGGAATGGGGTGGTAGAAAACCTTAAAAACGCATTTCATAAAGAAGAGGGTTTTGTTAATGAGGACAAGTATTTAAGCAGACATGAAAAGTATTTTGATTTATTTGATGATGAAAACTGTAAAAGAAATTATGATGCAATAGCCAAAATGTAGAGGAAAATGAAAGCGTGGATAAACTTGTAAGTATAATTGTTCCAGTATATAATGTTGAAGAGTATATAGAAGAGTGTATTGTAAGTATTATCAATCAGACTTATAAAAATCTGCAAATTATTGTGATAGATGACGGTTCTGTAGATAAAAGTATTGACATATGCGAAAAATATGCTAAAAATGATTCTAGGATTGAGATTATATCTCAGAAAAACAAAGGGGTATCCGCTGCAAGAAACACCGGACTTACTCACATTAATGGGGAATTTGTTACATTCATTGATTCTGATGATTATGTTGATAGCGACTATATAGAAACACTTTTGCGTCATATTGATGAAGATGTTGATTTAGTCTGTTGTAATGTTTCAAATAGTAACGGATTGTTTAATGTCGATATAAGACACAAAGCACAAATTGCAAAGTTGTTTTCTATATCAGGATATACATGGGGAAAACTTATTAGAAAAGGGTGTGTTAAAGAAAACTTTCATGAAGCAATAAAATATGCAGAAGACTATATTTTTTACATTGATTTGATGAATAATATAGACCTTGTAAGAGTTGCAGATTACAATGGATATCATTACAGAATAAGAAAGGGAAGCCTTTCTGTTAAAGATAAAGAAGAAAAGCATACTATGAAAGAGTTTGATAATAAGTATACTTTCTTAAAGTGTAATCCTTGGGAGAATGTAAAAGATACTTCAAAAGAAACCATTAATACAGTTAAAGACCATTGTTATTATGTATATACTCTGTTAATGCTTCTTGCATACAAGTTAAAGCAAGAGGGAACAAATCCAGATAAGGAAAAAGTAAAAACTATAAAATCTAATATGAAGATTACTTATAAAAGTTTTTATAGAGTTACATTATTAGAGGAAAAGAATATAAAGAGATTTATGCTTGGAACATTTATGCTGATAATGCCTAATATAGGCGCATATATAGCCGGCAAACTGTTAAAATAAAACTTATAGATTTAAAGGAGAAACAATATGGGTACTAATCCAAAAGTAAGCGTAGTAGTTCCTGTTTATAATGCTGAGAAGTTCTTGGGTAAATGTGTGGAGTCACTTTTGGCACAGCAATATGAGAATGTGGAAATCATTCTTGTAGAGGATGGCTCAAAAGATAACTCGGCGAAAGTATGTGATGAACTTGCTCAAAAAAGTGATAAAGTAAAAGTTATTCATAAAGTAAATGCCGGTGCATCAGCAGCAAGAAATACTGGTATATTAAATGCGACAGGTGAATACATTCATTTTTGCGATGCAGATGATACCCTTGAGCCTGACTGCTATTCTAATATTGTTCCAAAGATGGTAGCGGAAGACGCAGATGTTGCTTATTTTGGATGGAGCGTAGATGTTATTAACGGAAAGAAGGTCACAAGTACAACTCAGACTGATAACGGGATGACAGGTGTTGGTAATCAAGATGATATCTTTAGGACAATGCTTACTATGTGCGGCGCAGGTGGTGGAAAAACCAGTTACGGTAATTATATATGGAATAAGATATATAAGACTGAAAAACTAAAGGATAAGGATGGCAACTTTATTTTATTTGATGAAACGGTAAAAGTTGCAGAAGACGGTTTATGGCTTGTTAATGTAGGACAGAACTGGCATAAAGGTGTATTTGATAATAAAGCATATTATCATTATTTAAAAAATGATGAAAGCGTTATGAATACCAAAGAAAACTTTGCAAAGACAAGATTGGAATCTCAGGATAGTCACAAGAAGATGTTGAATATATTAAAGGAGTTTAATGAAAACTATTACGAGATACACAAACAGACTTGCATTGATTATTTCTGGGTTGTTGCCAAAGGAAATCCTGAGACAAAGACAGAGGAATTCTTCAGACAAGTAGTAACTAATATAATAGAGATTAATGATGGACAGTGTCCGTCAAACATAGCCAAAGATTGTCTGTGGCATATGAGACAGACTCAGATTAACAGAAGATTGCTTAATAACAAAATTGTGAAAGTAGCAGTTGATTTTGTTAAGAAAAAAGAAAAGAAAAAGTCAAAGAAAAAATAAGAATGAACTGGTTAATTCCAGTATGCGAGGAATTATGGGAAAAAAGATTGGTGTAATGACATTTCACAGAGCAATTAATTATGGTGCACTGATGCAAGGATATGCTTTAGTTGAAAAACTAAAAGATTGTGGTGCTAATTCCAGTATGATTGATTATAAATGTCCATTTATTGAAAATGCTTATAGGTTGACCTGGGGACTTAATAAAAAGACTATCACAGGATATACAACATGGATTAAGTCTATTCCAGACCAGATTAGAAAAAAGAAAAGATTTAGAAAATTCATGAAGAAGCATCTTACATTATCAAAAGGTTATAATAAAGATAATATAAGCAAATGCGAGAAAGAATTTGATGGCTTTGTAACTGGTAGTGATCAGGTATGGAATATGCAAGTGTGTGGCAATGACAAGAACTACATGCTGGATTTTTCAAAAGATAATTCAAAAAAGTACAGTTATGCTGCAAGTATAGGTGGATATGTATTATCTGAAGATGAGATAGAGATTGCAAAAAGTTTTAACAAGATATCTATGCGTGAGAAAAGTGCAAGCGATTATATAGCCAATGCAACAGGAAAAGAAGTACATACAGATTTAGATCCTACTTTACTGCTGACAAAGGAACAGTGGGAAAGAGTAATCTGTAAAAAAAGAGTAATTAAGAAACCATATATATTCATATATTCCGTACATCCTCAAAACAGAATGGTGGAATATGCATATAAACTGGCAAAGGAAAAAGGATTAGAGATATATCACCTTCATAACAGAGTCAAGAAAGATTTGAAGGAGGATAATGTCCATTTGATATTTGACAGTTCACCGGAACAGTTTCTATCATTGATTCACGATGCAGAGTATGTTATAACTAATTCTTTTCACGGAACAGTTTTCTCAATAATATTCCAAAAACAGTTCTTATCGGAACTAGAAACCAAGGGTGGTTTTAACAACAGAGTATGGGAACTATTGTGTAAACTAGAAATAAAGAGAAGAATTCTCGACAGGGTTCCGGGAATAAACGATGGCATAGTTATTGACGAAGAAATCGACTGGAATACAGTTGATATCAACATGAAGAAAGAAAGAGAAAAATCAGTGGAATACCTTAATTCCATAGTTAACTAGTAATTTTCTTAAGTAAAGGAGAACGAATATGTATTCAAAGATTAAAAATGTACAGTATTTAGTAGCTTTAATGAAAGAACATAATGTAAAACATGTAGTATTGTCCCCAGGTGGAAGAAATATTCCAATTAACCACTGTCTTGAGCAAGATGATTTCTTTACCTGTTATTCAGTAGTTGATGAGAGAAGTGCGGCTTATTTTGCAATTGGTCTTTCACAGCAACTTGGTAACGAAACAGTAGCAATTTGCTGTACTTCATCAGTAGCAGCAAGTAACTATACTCCAGGTATTACAGAAGCATTTTATCTTGGAATTCCTTTGTTAGTTCTTACAGCAGACAGACACCCACATATGTTAAATCAGATGGAAAATCAGATGATTGACCAGGTTGATATGTTCAAGAACTTCTGTAAGAAGTGTGTCAACCTTCCTTATACAGAAACTCCAGAGGATAACTGGGCATGTCAGAGAATGATTAACGAAGCAATATTAGAGACCAAACATCATGGGGATGGTCCTGTACAGATTAACATTCCTATTTCAGGTGGAATCGGTCTGTTTACTGAGCCAAAACTTCCAGAAGTTAAGGTTATAAAAAGATATGAATATAAGAGAGAGATGCCATCATGGGCTGCTAAGGTAGAAGAATTAAAGAAGGCGGAAAGAATTCTTGTTGTATGTGGTGAGAGAATACCACCAAGTAAGAAAGAATTAGAGTATATTGAAAAATTCGCAAAGAAATATAATTGTGTTGTTGCAACAGAGCATGTATCTAATGTCAGATGTGAAGGAAGTCTTGACTTATTTGGTGCAGCTCAGGTTATGCC
This sequence comes from Lachnospiraceae bacterium, assembly GCA_017396145.1. Taxonomy (GTDB): domain Bacteria; phylum Bacillota; class Clostridia; order Lachnospirales; family Lachnospiraceae; genus RUG11200. The sequence goes on along the minus strand of JAFQMS010000040.1, from coordinate 80,681 downwards.
ACTTGACAAGTTCACAGATTTTGCGCCTGATATTGTTATTTCACTTGGCGGAAACTTTATATCAAGACTTAAGGATATGATGCGTGCAAAACCTGCTAAGACTAAGCATTGGTTAATTGATGAAGGTGGAAGAGTATGTGACTTGTTTAAGAGTCTTACTTCAATCTTTGAATGTACACCATATGATTTCTTTGAATACTTTGTGGAAAATGCTCCATCAGGAATCAAGAACAACAAAAAGTATTACAATCAGTGGGCTGATTATGCTAAGAAGGCTGCATATCCAGAATTTCCATTTAGTAATTCATATGCAATTAAGGCTCTTTCTAAAGAGATTCCTTCAGGCTCATTATTGCATCTTGGTATCTTGAATGCTACAAGAATAATGGAGCACTGCGAACTTAAAGATAATATAACTTCATATAGTAACATTGGTGCATTTGGTATCGATGGTTCTATGTCCACATTTATGGGACAGGCAGCGGTTACACCACAGGGGCTTGCATTCCTTGTAATCGGAGATTTAAGTTTCTTCTATGATATGAACGCATTACAGATGAGACATGTTTCTAAGAATGTGAGAATTATGCTTATAAATAACTCAGGTGCGGCTGAATTCCATTTCTTTATGGGAGAAAAGGTTATACCTACACTTAACAAACATATTGCAGCAGAGCATTCAACAAGTGCTAAGGGATGGGTAGAAAGTAGAGGATTTAGATACTACAGCGCTACTAACGAAAATGAACTTAATGCAGCAATGCAAGATTTCATTAATCCTAAGGCTGATACACCTGCAGTTCTTGAAGTTTTCACAGATAAGAAGGCAGACGCAGAAGAGTTGAAGGCTTTCTACAATAAGTTTAAACCAAAGGCACAGACTCTTGCTAAGAAGATTTTACAAAGACCTTAATAGATGGTTTGGTATAACTAAATCAAAGCCGGATTTAAGACCATAAAGGGGATTAAATCCGGGAAAGGATAATTTAATGGATAATCTCATTTTAAATAATGGAAAAAAGATTCCTAATATTATGCTTGGCTCATTCCAGATGGATGATCCTAAAATCATGGATGAAATCGTGGAAACAGCCGTAGAAAATGGAGTGTATGGTTTTGACACTTCTCCAAGTTATAAGACAGAAGGAATGCTTTCAGATTCAATAAAAAAAGTAATTAAAGAAGGTAAAGCAACCAGAGAAGATTTTTTTGTTGACACTAAAATTGACTCTTGGCAAATGATAGAGAAAAAGGGACAGATAAGACCCTTTGTTGAGTTTGCTCTAAAAAAGACCGGCCTTGAATATTGGGATATGCTTTTAATTCATTGGCCACAACCGGAATATCTTACTAAAACATGGCTTGCTATGGAAAAACTATATGAAGAGGGATTGGTTAAGAATATAGGTGTATGCAATTTTTCGGTGAGACATTTTAATGAATTGGAAAAAGCAGGAGCACATATTGTACCAATGGTAGTTCAAAATGAAATACATCCTCTTAACACTGAGCCAGAGTTAGTTGAGTATTGTAAAAAGAATAATATAGTTATTCAGGCATACAGTCCACTGTGTAGGATGATTCCAATGATGAAGAATAATGCCTTAATTAATATTCTTGCAGAAAAATATGGCGTTTCGGTTGCACAGATTATCTTGAGATGGCATGTTGAGATGGGCTTTGTACCAATTGTTAAGACAAGTAGCAGTAAACGTGTAATTGAAAATACTGACGTATTCTCATTTGCGCTGTCTAAGGAAGATAAGGACGCTATAAGTAGTTTAGATCAGCATTTTAAAATATTCTTAGAATCTAGATGCTGCCCAGGATATTAAGGAGAATTGGAATGGTTGGAAAAATCGCAAAACTTATAAAAAAAGTAATTGCAAAAGTTATCAGTATATTAAAAGGTAAGAGGAGAAATGCCTTTGTTGCAATAATGCTATTGATATTTATAGCATTTAACATATTGTTAGGTTGGTTAACTAATGCACTGGTGTTGTTGATAGTAGATGTACTGATTTTAGTTTTTGCAGTCTTACCATTTGTTATTAATGCGAAGACAGTTAGTTGGATAGGTAAGGAAAGACCAACAAGTTATTTTCAGGATTTAAGGTTTAGAAACATGGAAGCAATTGTTGTTGGGTCAACTAAGGCATGGAAGTATCTTAACCTTAAAGGGAAAGAAAATGAAATATACAACTGCTTAACATATCAAAGAACAATGGCTATGGATTTTGCTACTTTAAAGACATATTTTAGCCACGTTAAAAAAGGCGGAAAAGTATATTTTGTTGTAGACTACTCAGAAAATGAGAAATTGGGATATACTATTATGCCAAGAGATTTTAATTATGTACACCCACATGTTTTTTTGGAATTAGGGAAAAGTGGAGACAAGATAAAAGGCTTAATGCCACTTGTTTATCACCCAAGATTTACAGTGGGATACTTCTTTTGCAAGATAAAGAAGAACATGGGGCTGTATAAAAAATCTACATGGAAACTATCTAAGGCTAAAAATCTGGATATAGATACGGTTAAAGTAAAAAGATTTGTTGAAAGACTTGATACAATAATTAATTTCTGTTGGGATAGAGAACTTAATCCAGAGATTATTCTTCTCAATGCGGATGAGAATAATAATTGTGCTAATGACATTATAAGGGCTTACTTCGCTCCGAAGTATCCTGAATTTGATTTGCACATAATTTCTAATTCAAAAGAGATTAATGAGATTGTTGGAGGAAAAAATGTTATATAGTATAAAAAATTTTATTGCTCATAAGTTTTTACTTAGAGAATTAGTTATAAAAGGAATAAAATTAAAATACAGACGTTCTTATTTGGGAATCTTATGGTCGTTATTAGAACCTGTATTAATGACTGCCGTACTTACAGTTATTTTTGGAACATTGTTTAATAATAATAACCCACTTTTTCCACTTCACATATTAAGTGGTAGATTATTGTACTCTTTCTTTTCTAGTGCCACTAATATGTCACTTAGAGCTATAAGAAGTAATGCTTCCATGATAAAGAAAGTATATGTTCCAAAGTATTTATATGTACTATCATCTATAATATATAATTACTTAATATTCCTTGTTTCATTAGTGGTACTTTTTGGATTGGCAATTATTTTAAAAGTATATCCTACATGGAATCTTTTATTGGCGTGGTTACCACTTGTATTGTTATTCTTATTGGCTTTTGGTGTAGGAATGATATTGGCTACAATTGGAGTATTCTTCAGAGATATGGAATATCTTTGGAGTATCATTATGACAGTTATTATGTATGCTAGTGCTATATTCTATTATCCAGAGAAGATTTTAAGCAGCCAGTATTGGTGGATTTTAAAGTATAATCCGCTATTCCAGATTATAGATATGTTTAGAAAGTGTATAATGGGACAGACAATGTCAATGTTTTCGTTGCTTTATGCTTCGGGATTTACACTGGTTACTATTATAGTAGGTTGTGCATTCTTTATAAGGAAACAGGATAAGTTTATTTTATACATTTAACACACCACGATTAAATATCGTAAGTTATTGTACAACGTATAGAAATGGAGAAAGATATGGAAAAAGGCGATATTGTAGTTAATAATGTGAGCATTAAGTTCAACCTTAATCCTGAAAAAATAGATAATCTAAAGGAATATGTAATAAAGAAATTAAAGGGTGAGATTAGTTATCAGGAGTTTTGGGCGCTAAAAGATGTTTCTTTTGAATTGAAGAAAGGCGAGCGACTAGGAATACTTGGCCTTAATGGGTCGGGAAAAAGTACTCTTTTAAAAACTATTGCTGGAGTATATAAACCAACTACAGGCACAGTTAGAAAATCAGGACTCCTTATGCCTATGCTAGAACTTGGTGCAGGATTTGATATGCAGTATACTGGCAGGGAGAATGTATTCCTATATGGTTCAGTATTAGGGTTTAAAAGAGATTTTATGAGAGAGCATTATAGGGAAATAGTTGATTTCTCCGAACTTAATGAATTTATGAATGTACCATTAAAGAACTATTCATCAGGTATGAGAGCTAGACTAGGTTTTTCTATAGCTACGGTATTAAAGCCAGATATACTGATTCTTGATGAAGTTTTATCCGTAGGAGATGCTAAGTTTAAAAAGAAAAGTGAGAATAAGATGATGGAACTTATTGAGGGGGGAACTACAGTGTTGTTTGTATCTCATTCCCTTAGTCAGGTTCAAAGAATATGCAATAAAGCAATGATACTTGACCATGGTAAAATGATTAGTTTTGGAGATATTGATGAAGTATCTAAGGAATATGAAAAAATAATAGAGTAGAATAAAAACATCCTGTACTTATATGTTCAATGGAAAAGGTGCAGGGTGATTTTGTTGTATTTCAGGTAAATAAAGGAGACATGTAATGAGAATTGGAATAATAACTTTTCATTTTGCATATAACTGTGGTGCGCTGTTACAGTGCGTTGCTCTTTGTAATAAATTAGAGCAAATGGGGCATGAAGTATGCGTCATTAACTATCAGCCATGGTATCATAAAAACAGATATATTCCAATTAAAAATCCTTTATATTTTGCACTAAAAAGAGCAAAAAGAAGAGAAGGGAAAGATACTATTATTAAGCAAGGGTTAAGGGGAATTAAAGGATTTGCCGCAGGGGTGTATGCCTGGAGACATTATCCAAAACTTAAGAAGGTTGACACATATTTTAGTAAGTTTATAGATATGAGTTTAAAGGAAACAAAGGTATACAGAACATACAAGCAACTTGTAGACAATCCACCAAAATGTGATTTGTATATAAGTGGAAGTGATCAGTTGTGGAATCCAAAACTTACAGATGGAAAAATAGACCCGGCATATCTTCTAGAATTTGGTGATAAAGATATTAGAAGAGTAACTTATGCAATGGGAGTTAGTTTAGATAATTCAGATATTGAAAAGATTAAAGATTCCTTGATGAAACTAGATGCTATTTCATTAAGGGAAGAAGAATACTATGAAGAGATTATAAAGGCTACTGATAATAAAGTTCCAATGCATATTGATATAGATCCAACATTTTTGTTGAAAATGGAAGATTATGATAAATATATCTGCGAGGAAAAATTGTGTGAAGAACCATTTATCTTTACATATACGATGATGGATAAAAGCAGAGAAAAAGTGTACGAGACAGCAATGGAACTTAGTAAGAGGCACAATATGAAGATAATAGATGCTTCTGCAAATCCTAAAAAGCCAAGTGAACATCTTGAGGAACATAGAATATGTGGACCATCCCAGTTTTTATGGTATATAAAAAATGCAGATTATATTGTAACAAATTCTTTTCATGGTACAGCATTTTCTGTTAATATGAAAAAGAAGTTTGTAACAATACCACATTCACACACAGGTTACAGAGTAACAGAAATACTTGTCAAAATAGGACTGAGTAACAGATATGCATATAATGTAGATGATGCGATAGAATGTATTAATAAGGAAATAGAATGGGGAAAGAGTGATGAACTTTTAGATGAATTGAGAAGAGAATCAATAAATTATCTTGAATCACAGACAAGGTAATGGTCATTGAAATAATGATTAATAGATGGTATTATGTATGTTGGATTAGATTAAGCGAAAAGTATACAATACATTAAGGTATTGTTGTGGAGGAATATATGCAAGAAAGAGATTTGAGCAGTAAAAGAATGTGGAATGATAAGAGATATTATTCCGTAGATTCATATATAAAAGAAACATATGGAATGAAGATGTATAAACTTGCCCTTCATGGGGGAATGACATGTCCTAACAGAGATGGAACTGTTGGAAGTAAAGGATGTATATTCTGTAGTCAGGGTGGTTCAGGAGATTTTGCAGCATCATCACTTCTTAGCATAACAGACCAGATTGAAGAGGCAAAAACACTTATTCAGGCAAAGGTTTCGAGAAACATAAGAATCGGTGATGATTCTTATGAACTTTCAGATGTTTCGGAGATGCCGGAAACCACAATTGGTCTTATAGACAGAGGACCAAAGTATATTGCATATTTTCAGGCATTTACTAATACATACGCTCCGGTAGATTATCTTAGAAAGGTTTTTTATGAGGCTATTGATAATCCTAACATTGGAATTTTGTCTATCGCAACAAGACCGGACTGTCTAGATGATGATGTTATAGATTTGCTTAGAGAACTTAATAAGAAAAAACCAGTATGGGTCGAATTAGGACTTCAGACAATACACGAAGAAACTGCCAAGTTTATTAGAAGGGGATATAAACTCCCTGTATTTGATAAAGCAGTGGAGAAACTTAGTTCTATAGGAGTTCAAGTCATAGTTCATCTTATTCTTGGGCTTCCTGGTGAGACAGAAGAGGATATGCTTGAAACAGTTAAATATGTATCTTCTAAAAAGATTAATGGAATAAAATTGCAACTTTTGCATGTATTAAAAGGCACAGGACTTGTTAATTATCTTGCTACAATGAAGATATTAACTATGGATGAATATACTGATTTAGTGATTAAGTGTATGGAATATATTCCGCAGAATATAGTTATTCATAGAATAACAGGAGATGGACCAAAGGGAACTCTTCTTGCACCTATGTGGAGTAGAGATAAGAAAACTGTGATTAATGCCATAAATCATAAGATGAAAGAGATGGATAGTTGGCAGGGCAAAAAGTATGTGCCGCAGTAGAGAATAATAGTATAAATATGTGAGGAAGGATGTGAGAGTATGCATATACCGTACGAAGGCTCATTAACGCTGTATAAACTTATTGTATTGTATATACTAAAACTTATTGATGGTCCCGTTACCAATGCACAGATTTCTGAGTTTATACTTGGAAAGGGATATACGGATTATTTTACAGTTCAACAATCAATTAACGAGTTAATTGAAACCTCCATGATAAAATGTGAGAAGGTAATGAATACCTCAAGATGTACAATAACAGATGAGGGTGATGAAACGCTTGAGATATTTATGGATAAACTTGCTCCAGGCGTAAGGGAAGATATCAAAGAATATCTAAAAGAAAACGGATATACCATAAGGGAACTTAATTCTGTTATAGCGGATTATTCAAAGGGAAGTAATGAGGAATTTATTGTTCATATGAATGTTGTAGAAGAAAAACAACAGATAATAGATATAAAGATTGCAGTTCCAACGGAGGAAGCGGCAATTACGCTATGTTCAAATTGGCGTGAAAAAAACAGCGAAGTATATGGACAGATACTTGCTACATTGCTTGGCTAAGGCAGGGGAAAGAACACTAGCGATATAAAATTGGGTAAGTTACGGGAAACCTAAATTATAATATAGTAGAAAGGAAATAATAAAAAATGCATGATATCATTCACACAATAGCTCATTGTTTAGAACATGCTTTAGAGCACAATATAAAACTATTGTTTTTTTTATTTTTGACTTATCTGCTAATGGAATATTTAGAGCATAAAGCAGGGCATAAAAGCAATGCAATAATAAAGAACTCAGGTAACTTTGGACCACTTCTTGGGGGAATACTTGGAGCAGCTCCTCAGTGTGGTTTTTCAGCGGCAGCTTCTAGTCTTTATGCCGGAAAGGTTATTACAATGGGAACATTAATTGCAATATATCTTTCTACATCTGATGAAATGTTGCCAATCTTTTTATCAGAAGCCGTGGAAATAGAAACGATAGCAAAAATACTAGGTATTAAGATTTTGCTTGGAGTTATTACAGGATATATTGTAGATACAGTGTACAAACTAGTTAATAACAAAGATAAGGAAGAGATGAATATACATGCAATGTGTGAGCATGAGCGGTGCAACTGTAAAGATGGAATAATAAGATCAGCAGTAAAACATACGGTTAAGATTTTTATATTTATTCTTATAGTTTCATTTGCAATTAATCTTACAGTTGAACTAGTGGGGGAAGACACGCTAGAGAGTTTTCTTACCAAGATGCCGGTTTTAAGTGTTGTGGTAGCGGCAATTATTGGATTAATACCAAACTGTGCTTCATCGGTGGTTATTACAAGACTATACCTTGAAGAAATGATTTCATTTGGGGCAATGATGTCAGGACTTTTGGTAGGTGCAGGAATAGGACTTGCAATACTATTTAGAACTAATAAAAGCAAAAAAGAGAATGGAATTATTGTAGCAACACTGTTTGGAAGTGGTGTAATTTGGGGTATACTTATTGATATTGCAGGGATAATTATTTAGGATTGTAAAACTGCGAAGTATAGCAATTCTTTGAAATAGATAAACAATAAAACAGAAACGGAGAAATCATAAATGAGTAAGATTATTTTAACAGGTGACAGACCTACAGGAAAATTACATGTTGGACATTATGTAGGTTCATTAAGAAGAAGAGTTGAACTTCAAAATTCAGGTGAATTTGATGATATTTTCATTATGATTGCAGATGCACAGGCCCTTACTGATAACGCAGATAACCCAGAGAAGGTTCGTCAAAACATTATTGAGGTAGCATTAGATTATTTATCATGTGGTCTTGACCCAGCAAAATCAACTTTGTTTATTCAGTCACAGATACCACAACTTTGTGAATTATCATTCTATTATATGAATCTTGTTACAGTTTCAAGACTTCAGAGAAACCCTACTGTTAAGACAGAGATTGCAATGAGAAATTTTGAGACAAGCATCCCAGTTGGATTCTTTACATATCCAATTAGTCAGGCGGCTGATATTACAGCATTTAAGGCCACTACAGTACCTGTTGGTGAGGACCAACTTCCAATGCTTGAGCAGACTAAGGAAATCGTTAGAAAATTCAATATGACTTATGGTGATACATTAATTGAGCCAGAGATTTTACTTCCAGATAATAAGGCATGCCTACGACTTCCAGGTATTGATGGAAAGGCTAAGATGAGTAAATCTTTAGGCAATTGTATCTATCTTTCAGAAGATGAGAAGACATTAAAGCAGAAGGTTATGAGTATGTACACAGACCCTAACCATATTCAGATATCTGATCCGGGTCAGATAGAGGGTAATACAGTGTTTACTTATCTTGATGCATTCTGTAAGGATGAATATTTTGCACAGTATCTTCCAGAGTATAATAATCTTGAAGAACTTAAGGCTCACTATACTCGTGGAGGTCTTGGTGATGTTAAGGTTAAGAAGTTCTTACTTAATGTACTTAATACAGAATTAGAGCCTATCCGTAATAGAAGAAAAGAATTCGAAAAGGATATCCCTTATGTATATGAGGTGCTTAAGAAGGGTAGTGAGAAAGCAAGAGAAGTTGCTGAAAATACGCTTAATGAAGTTAAGAATGCAATGAAGATAAATTATTTTGACGATGCTGAACTTATTAAGTCTCAGGCTGAAAAATACATGAATCAGTAAAAATGAATATAAAAGAAAAGTGGCAGATTAAAGTCTGCTATTTTTCTTTTGGTGATGGCTTAATAAACTTGGAAAAGATAGTTTAGAAACGAGGATTGTAATGGTAAGTTTACTTTTACCTTTAATATATATATCATTTATAAGTTTGGGACTACCAGATGCTTTACTTGGTGCTGCTTGGCCTGTTATGTATGAAGAATTTGGTGTAGCGGTATCCGGGGCAGGTATAGTGTCCATGATTATATCTGGAAGCACAGTTATATCTAGTCTTCTTAGTGACAGAGTGACTAAAAGGTTGGGACCTGGTATGGTTACAACTATTAGTGTGGCAATGACTGCAGCGGCTATATTTGGATTTTCTGTAAGCAGTAGTTTTGTTATGTTATGCATATTGGCCCTTCCCTATGGTCTTGGGGCAGGTGGTGTGGATGCAGCACTTAATAATTATGTGGCAATTCATTATGAAAGTAAGCATATGAGTTGGTTGCATGCAATGTGGGGTCTGGGAATATCCATAGGGCCTTATATTATGGGATTCGCTTTGTCGAAAGGTATGACTTGGAACAAAGGCTATCTAATAATAACAGTATTTCAGATGATTCTAACAATTGTGTTGGTGTTTAGTCTTCCAGTATGGAAAAAGGCTGAGTTAGAGATGACTGAGAACAAATCCTCTGGGAATACTGTAAACATATCTAAAAACGACGAAAAATTAAATGAAGATTTAAGAAAGGCTCTGTCGATAAGAGAAACAGTTGGTATTAAAGGTGCAAAGAATATAATGTTAACATTCTTTTGTTATTGTTCTTTAGAGCAGACTGCTATACTTTGGGGGAGTACTTATCTTGTTATGGGACATGGAATGAGGGAAGAAAGGGCAGCGTCTCTAGCTAGCCTATTCTGTATTGGAATTACAGTGGGACGCTTCTTAAGTGGTTTTGCTACAATAAAACTAAAAGATTACATGGTGGTTAGACTAGGTCAGGGAATATTAATTGGGGGTATTGTATGTATGTTTATTCCAATTAATATTAATATAGTTCTTGTGGGACTAGTGCTGGTTGGCCTTGGATGTGCTCCTATATATCCATGCGTTATGCATTCCACTCCTATATATTTTGGTGCGGATAAATCTCAGGCAGTAATAGGCGTTCAAATGGCCAGTGCCTATATTGGAAGTAGTATTATGCCTATGATATTTGGCGGATTAGCAGGTAGAATAGGTATAAAATTGTTACCTTTTTACTTGTTGACACTACTTGTGATTATGATATTTGCCCATGAAGGTCTTGTGAGAAAGTGTTTAAAGAAGTAAAAGACAGGTGTTACCAGACTAAACTTATATTTGTTTTAAACGAAGAGTGAGAATAATTGCTAAAATGATTTTGATTATATCCCCTATGATAAATGGAAATACACAATAGATAAGAGTGGAGCCCCAATTATTACCAGTTACGAACATAAACCATAGACTTCCTATGATATAACAAATAAGCAGACCAAGGCTCATTGCTATTGCAAGGCGTGGTTTGCTTTTTTTCTTTCTAGTAAGAAAACCTGTAACTAAAGCTGTGAATATATATCCTGCAATAAATCCACCTGTCATACCCACAAGGTGAGATAAACCGCCCCTAAATCCTGCAAACACAGGTGCGCCAACTAATCCTAAAAGGCAGTATATTATTACAGATAGACTACCATATACAGGCCCAAGTAATGAACCAGCCAAAAACACACCAAATAAAGCCATGTTAATTGGGATAAATGGTAGTGGAATGATAATCTGGGAACAAATACTAATTAATGCGGCAAATAAAGTGGAGTGTAGCAATTTATTTAGTGGTGTTAGTGTGTTTGGGTTTGTAGAAGAATAAGAGTTCATAAATCAATCCTTTTTGTATGTAATTGAAAGATGTGAGGTAAGGCTATGCCTGTAACAGCGCATATTATACCTTACAGACTATATTAAGCCTACTTTATTGTCAAATAAATATTGACATAATAAATTGGCGGGAGTAAAATTTTTCTTATTGGAGTATTATTTTCCAGTGCATTTATTATAGGGCTCGCTCTTGATATAATGCAAGGATTAGGGAATGATAATAGAAAAATAATTTGCTGCGATAGCAGTTTATGAAAGGATGATATATATGGAAAAGAAGAATATTGATTGGGCAAATCTTGGATTTGGTTATATCACAACAGAGAACAGATTTGTTGCTAACTATGATGGAAAAGCATGGGATGAAGGTAAGATTACAACAGATTCTAATGTAGTAATCAGTGAGTGTGCAGGTGTGTTACAGTATGCACAGACATGCTTCGAAGGTATGAAGGCATATACTACTGAAGATGGCAGAGTTGTTACATTCCGTCCTGACCTTAATGCTCAGCGTATGGAAGATTCTTGTAAGAGACTTGAGATGCCAGTATTTCCACAGGACAAATTTGTTGAAGCAGTTGTAGAGACTGTTAAGGCTAATCTTGAGTATGTTCCACCATATGGAAGTGGTGCTACATTATATATCAGACCATATATGTTTGCAAGCTCACCAGTAATCGGTGTTAAGCCTGCTGACCAGTATCAGTTTAGAATTTTTGTAACTCCTGTAGGTCCTTACTTTAAGGGCGGAGTTAAGCCACTTACAATTCGTACATGTGATTTTGACAGAGCTGCTCCTCACGGAACAGGACATATCAAAGCTGGTCTTAACTACGCAATGAGCCTTCACGCAATTGTTGATGCTCATAACAATGGATTTGACGAGAATATGTATCTTGACCCAGCTACAAGAACTAAGGTTGAAGAGACAGGTGGAGCTAACTTTATATTTGTAACTAAGGACAATAAGGTTGTTACTCCTAAGTCAAGCAGTATCCTTCCTTCAATTACAAGACGTTCACTTATGACAGTTGCTAAGGATTATCTTGGACTTGAGGTTGAAGAAAGAGAAGTTCTTTTATCAGAGGTTAAGGATTTCGCTGAGTGTGGTCTTTGCGGAACAGCAGCAGTAATCTCACCAGTTGGTAAGATTGTAACTAAGGATGGAGAAATCTGCTTACCAAGCGGTATGGAGAAAATGGGACCTATAACTCAGAAGCTTTATGATACTCTTACTGGAATTCAGATGGGACGCATCGAGGCACCAGAAGGATGGATTAAAGAAATTAAATAATATAGATTGGAACATTATGAAAGAAAACAGATTGTTAGATGAGTTAACTATTTACTCTGAGTCTTGTGCAGTGCCAATGCATATGCCGGGGCATAAGAGAAATGTTGACGTAGCAGATTATCTTAAGGTTTTGAACGCAAAACTTGATATAACAGAGATTGACGGCTTTGATAATCTTCATAATCCTACTGGGATTTTGAAAGATGCAATGGATAAAGCTGCAACACTTTACAAAAGCTCTAACACATATTTTCTGATTAATGGTAGCACATGCGGTATACTAGCGGGAATGAAAGCCTGCTTAAAGCATGGAGATGAGATAATAATGGCAAGAAATTGCCACAAGTCAGTATATCATGGAGTTGAGCTTTTGGGCTTAACTCCATATTTTTTATACCCTGAGAGGATATTTGAAAATGTAGCAGATAGTGATTTATGTGGTGGGGAAAATGGCATTTGCGGACAGATTAGTCCTGCGAAATTAGAAGAATTAATACTAACTCATAAAAATGTTAAGCTTGTTATCATAACAAGCCCAACTTATGAGGGTATTATAAGTGACATAGAAAAATTGTCTAAGGTTGCTCATAAATATAATATTCCTCTAATGGTGGATGCTGCCCATGGTGCTCATCTGGGCTTTAATGACTACTTTGGACCTTCGGCAATTAGTGAAGGGGCTGACATTGTAATTAATAGCCTACATAAAACTATGCCAAGTCTTACCCAGACAGCACTAGCTCATGTTAATGGTGGTTTGGTAAATGAGAAGGAATTCGCAAGATGTCTTTCTATATTTGAGACCAGTTCACCATCATATTTGCTAATGGCATCAATTGATGGATGTGTTAATCTTGTGATGGATAAAGGTGAGGAATTATTTGCAGAGTATGAGAAGAGAGTTAGAAGGTTTTATGAGAATGTTAAAGGCTTAAAAAATCTTAGGGTAATGGGTGTGGGAGAAGAAGCTAATCCAGCATGCCAGTACAAAAAAGACCCGGGAAAGATTGTGGTATTTACTAGTGGACTTGGAATTAGTGGTACCTCTTTAAGTGAAATACTTCGCAGAGATTATGGAATAGAAGTGGAAATGGCAGCTAGTAATTACATTATTGCTATGACCGGACTGATTGATACAGATGAAAATCTTTTGAAAATGGCAGCGGCGCTTAATGAAATAGATTCGAGGTATGAGAGATTAGAGAAGAACATATGTGGTAATGAAGTTAGAGACGAAGTAGTCGATAAAGATTTAGAGTATAGATTCACTGTTATTGATAGGTGTTTTGATAAGACAACTTCCGACTATCCCTACAAAATAGAAGATGCAATGGGTATGTCTAAAGAGACGGTTACTTGTAGTGATGCAATAGGTCGTATTAGTGGAGAATATGTGTGGGCATATCCACCAGGAATTCCTATATTAATACCAGGACAGATTATTAAGGAAGAAGATGTGGCAGGGATTAGGGAAATGATAGAGAATGGGGTAAATGTGTGTAGAGGGTAATAATGGTAAGCAATATGACTTTATATATGGTCCTGTTGCAAATGATGATGTATATACTACATTTACACTTTACACAGCAAGCGTGTTAACAAAAGAACAGACAATAGAAGCGCTAAAGGTTAAAAAACTATATAACCAACTTGTTCTTACTTCAACAAAAGCATTAAGTTATTTGAATTTCTGTGGCATAGTGCCAAAGGAGGAATTTTAATGGAACAGAAAAAATTTGAGGCATTGCTTGTTCTTATTGTTCCGAAGATTATAAGCTTGATTATTGACAATTATGGTATTGATGAAGTTCTAGCATCCAGAAGGTTTTATGAATCAGAAGTATATTCATTGTTAGAGAAAGAGAGTACTAAAGTATGGCATCTTAGTCCTTTAACAATTTTTAATATGTATGATGAAGAAATAAAAACTGGCAATATAACATTTCCGGAGGGATAGATATGAGTAGACAAGGTGATTTTATGATATATTGTACAGAACAGTATAAGTCAGCAAAGAAATTAAATGGTAAGCAGGTGGCTGAATTATTTAGTCGTTATGAAGTATGGGAGTATATTTATTCTTGCTTTGAAGCGCTGCATACAACAGGAGTTAATTATATTATAGAGGATATTGATTTATATATAGAAACAAGGCAAGCGTCATAGGGATGGATTTCACGAGAAATCATCAAAAAAAGTCTCAGCAAATGAGACTTTTTTTGATGATTATAATTATAGTGCTACATAGTGCTACATAAGTTGATTGAAAAAGTAACTTCCAGTTACCCGTTTTCTTTAAATTAAAAACTAGAAATAAGTCTTGCAAATATATAGATGGAAGATAGTCTTGCAAAAAGGATTATCTTTCATCTATTTTTATGTCACAATAGTAGCTACTTCAATAGTGTTAGGAGATGACAGTGTTTATAAAGGAGGAAACTATTATGTCATTATATAAGTATAAGCATCTGACACTAGATAATCGCATTACTATTCAAAAGGCCTTAAAAGAAGGAAAAACTTTTGTCGAAATAGGAGCACTATTAGGTAAAGATCCATCTACTATATCCAAAGAGATTAAGACACATCTAGATTATAGGAACACTGGCACACGTTCCAGAGGCTATAATCCTTGCAAAAACAGAAAAAAATGTACAAAGCAGTATATATGTGGCAAAGAGAATTGTAGCTTTATTGGCCATCTCTGGAGCCAAAAGACATATTGTTCTGAATGTGCCTTGTGCATGATTAACTGTTCTGATTTTGTAGAAGAAAAATGTCCTACAATCCAGAAGGCTCCTTATGTTTGCAATTCTTGCAAGCAAGTGAGGTCTTGTACATTATCTAAACAGTTCTATGATGCAAAAGAAGCTCATAGAGTCTACGAGCAAACAAGAAGTGATTCTCGCCAAGGAATAGATATTACTCCAGAAGAACTTTCTAGACTTGATGGAATCGTCACGCCACTTATAAAGCAGGGGCAGTCTATTCATCAGATATGCGTCAATAATGCTGCTGAGATTATGGTTGATGAAAGGACTATCTATAACTACATAGATGCTGGAATTCTATCTGTAGGAAATATTGATCTTCCTCGTAAAGTAAGATACAAAAAACGCAAATCAAAGAAGATAGTGCGAGTGGATAAAAAGTGCCACATAGGTAGAACTTATGATGATTTTGAAGCTTTTATGAAAAAACATCCGGACTTTAATGTAGTTGAAATGGATTCTGTTGAGGGGAGTAGAGATTCAACAAAAGTTCTGCTTACATTATTCTTTAGGAATTGTACTCTTATGCTTGCTTTCTTAAGAGCAGCTAACACGGCTAAATCTGTAACCGAAGTTATAGATAAGTTATATGAAATCCTGGGTAGAGAATTATTCTGTAAGATGTTTCAGGTAATTTTAGCGGATAGAGGGAGTGAATTTACAGACCCTTCGGCAATTGAATTTGATAAAGAAGGTAAGCGAAGAACGTATGTGTTTTACTGTGATCCGCAGAGACCGGATCAAAAGGGGAGTATAGAGGTCACGCATGAGTTCATCAGAAGAATAATACCGAAGAAGACTTCCTTTGCTTTTCTTACTCAAGAGAAGGTTGATCTTATGATGAGCCATATTAACTCATATACAAGAAAGAAACTGAACAATCGATCAGCACATCAATTGTTCAATTTCTTCTATGGTGAGGATACAGCTTCTAAACTTAATTTAGAAGGTATTCCTGCTAATGAAATCATACTAAAATCTGAACTATTGAAGTAAACTTGCCAAATGTCATCTCCTGATAATATCTCCCATACCAGAGGTGGAAGTTTCCCTTGCAAACACGCAAACGAAGCGACGACTTCTTATTTGTGTGCAATAAAATATGATTTCAATAGAATAATAACATCCTACAAATCCATATTTCAAGCCGTTTGTAATACTAAAATCCGTCTCTGCAACACTAATTTCCAGTTAATGCCTATTTTGCAAGACTTATTTCTGTTCTCAAGGTACATACTTTGAAGTTAATCTTGCAAAAATAAGTTAAACAGAAGTTAACTTTGCAAAATGGAACTTAAAATTGCAATTCACCATAGTGCTACATATAGTCTTGCCGTTTTGCAAAAATGTGTTAAATCACAGCATGAAAAGATGAAAAAATGTGTAAAAACCTCCTTGTAACGCTTGTAAAAATGTGTTAATCTTTTTTGTGTAATGATTATGTGAGGTGATTGAAAATGAAAAGAAAAGCAACAGAGTCTCTTTTGAAATGGAAAAATGATGAAGAGCGAAAGCCTTTGATTTTAAAAGGTGCACGACAGGTTGGTAAGACCTGGCTTATGAAAGCGTTTGGTGAAACAAACTATAATAATTTTGTTTACTTTAACTTTGATGAAGAGGATGAATTAAAGTCCATTTTTAATGCTAATAAGAATCCACATCGAATTGTTGAGTTACTTTCAATGATTTCAGGTGAAAAAATCCTACCCGAGACTACGCTTATTATATTTGATGAGATTCAAGAGTGCCCAGAAGCTTTAAATACATTGAAGTATTTTAATGAAAAAGCTAATGAATATCACATAATTGCAGCAGGAAGCTTGCTTGGCACATTACTTGCGAGTCCCAAATCGTATCCGGTTGGAAAAGTAAATCTTTTAGAAATTGCACCACTAACATTTGATGAATTTCTTGAAGCAACAGAAGAATCCTTGTTTTCCTATTATCAAAGTATTGTAAAGGAACAACAGATAGAAGATATATTTCATAATAGACTAATAGATGCATATAATAATTATTTAATAATTGGAGGAATGCCTGAGTGTGTATATTCTTGGATTAAGTACAAGGATCCTGCTAGAGTTGCACAGATTCAGAAGGAACTGGTTCAATTATATGAAAATGATTTCTCGAAGCATAATGGCAAAGTGAATAGCGGAAGAATACTAATGGTGTTTAGAAGTATTGTAACTCAACTAGCTAAACCAAACGAGAAGTTTATGTATGGAGCTGTTCGAGAGGGGGCGAGAGCCCGTGATTTTGAAGAGGCAATAGAATGGCTAGTATCGGCGGGAATGCTCAATCGAGTGTATAATGTATCTAAACTAGAACACCCATTGTCTGCATTTGATAAATTAGAGCAGTTTAAGCTTTTTGTCTTTGATACAGGACTTTTGAAATATATGGCAGGAATTGATAATGGTGCTATTCTTCTGAAGAATGATTATCAATTCAAAGGGCCGTTAACTGAGAATTATGTATTGCAGCAGTTGTGTGGACAATTTGAGATTGCTCCAAGATATTATTCAGAACGAAGTGGGGAAATTGATTTTGTAATCCAATACCAAACTAACATAATTCCAGTGGAAACAAAGGGTGGAGCAGATAAATCAGCGCCTACATTTAAGAAGTATGTTTCGGCGCATCAGCCTGAATATGCAGTTCGATTTTCAAAAAGGGGTTATCGCAAGGATGGCTATATTACTAATATGCCATTGTATCTTGCTAACAAAATGAAAGAATTATTGTAATTCGATAAACAGTAAAGCATAATAACTCTTGTAAATTCCATTTCCTTAGTGTATACTTATAGAAGTTAAAAAGTATACAAGGGAGACGATACCATGAAGAGAATAAAGACTTTAGAAACTCGTGATTTAGCTAAGAGCGCTAAGACAGGTGGTTGTGGTGAGTGCCAGACTTCATGTCAGTCAGCTTGCAAGACATCTTGTGGTGTAGCTAATCAGAAGTGCGAATCAAACAAATAAGGCAAAGCCTTTTAATTAATTACCGCCAGTTTAGCTAATTGGCGGTATTATTTTTACTTTATAATTGCTTTGCGATTCCGTCTGGGCGCATTTTTATGGTGCAACACGGAATTTATAGTTATTGGAGGAAATATGATTCATCAGTATAAACTTAACGGATATAATATAGTTTTAGATATTAACAGTGGAAGTGTTCATAGTGTAGACGAAGTTGCTTACGACATTATCGGAATGTATGAGAACACAGATAAAGAAGAGATTATAACAAAGATTTTAGATAAATATAGTGGGGATGCATCAGTTACAAGAGAAGATATTCTAGATTGTATGGATGATATTGAGGAACTTAAGGCTCAGGGGAAATTATTTGCCACAGAGACTTATGCGGACAAAGCCATTGACCTTAAGAAGAGAAATACTGTAGTTAAGGCACTTTGTCTTCATGTGGCCCATACTTGCAATCTTAACTGCTCTTACTGCTTTGCAGGTCAGGGAAAATATAAAGGTGACAGAGCCTTAATGCCATTTGAAGTTGGTAGAGATGCCCTTGATTTTCTTATTGCACACTCAGGTACCAGAAGAAATCTTGAAGTGGATTTCTTTGGCGGTGAGCCATTAATGAACTGGGATGTGGTTAAGAGATTAGTCGCTTATGCCAGAAGTCGCGAAGAAGAGACAGGCAAGAAGTTTAGATTTACATTAACAACTAATGGAATATCAATAGATGATGATGTCATTGAATTTTCTAACAAGGAAATGGATAATGTGGTACTTAGCCTTGATGGTAGAAAAGAGGTTCACGACCACCTTCGTAAGGATTACAAGGGTGAGGGAAGCTACGACAGAATAGTAGAGAAGTTTCAGAAGTTTGCCAAGGCAAGGGGCGACAAGAGCTACTATATTAGAGGTACATTTACTCATAATAATGTGGACTTTACAGAAGATATCTTCCATATGTATGATTTAGGCTTTAGAGAGATAAGCATGGAGCCGGTTGTATGTAGCCTGGATGACCCATATGCCTTGACTAAAGAGGATTTACCAAAACTGTTTGAGCAGTATGAAATTCTTGCTAAGGAAATGCTAAAAAAAGAAAAAGAGGGTGACGGATTTACCTTCTATCATTATATGATTGACTTGACTCACGGACCTTGTATATATAAGAGAATATCAGGCTGTGGTTCAGGAACTGAGTATATGGCGGTTACTCCTTGGGGTGACTTGTATCCATGCCACCAGTTTGTAAATGATAAAAAATACCTGCTTGGTAACGTGTGGGATGGTGTGGTTAACGCAGAGGTTACAGATGAATTCAAGCTTTGTAATGTTTATGCCAGAAAGGAATGCAAGGACTGTTGGGCGAAACTTTATTGCTCAGGTGGATGTGCTGCAAATGCATATCACGCAACAGGCAGTATTACAGGAGTTTATGAATATGGTTGCGAGCTGTTTAAGAAGAGAATGGAATGTGCAATCATGATGCAGGTAGCAAAAAACGATTTAGAAGTGTAGTGTTATAGACGAAATTTAAGTAGCAGTTATGTGATAAAATATGTGAGAAAATATTAGATAAATGTTTTCGGAATGGAGGTTATTTATGTCCATTGTATTAATTATTATTTTAGTACTTCTTGCAATTGTTGTTATAGGTGCGCTTGTCCTTGTGGGCATCGGAAAGCACCTTTTTGAGCAGTTCTTTCCGGGAAAGACAGTTAAGCAGGTTGTGGCAGAACGAGATTATGAGGAGCAGAATGTTCAAAAGACAGTTTCTTCAATGACAAAGATGTACATGCCAAGAATCACTAAGGACTTTCCAGAGTTCAACTGGGAAGAGTGGAGAACTAATGTTGAAAATGTCATTTCTTCATATCTTTATGCTATAAGCAAAAAGGATGTTAATATACTAAGTGAATTTGCAGGATATAATATCAGACAAAAGGTTGAAAATATTATCAGCAATGATACCGCAGCTGGCATAGAGAAGAATTATGCAGATGTTAAGGTATATACAACAGAGATTAAAAGATATTCTAAGGAAAAAGGCCTTGTATCCATTAAGCTTGAATCAGCAGTGAGCCATTTTGTATGGCACACAAGAGAGGGCAAGGTTGTGTACGGTGCCAAGAATAAAAGAAAGCAGACCAAGTATACCACAGTTCTTACATACATACAGGATTATGATATGGTAATGCACTCATTTCCAGGGGATATGGCAGTGGTGCTAACCTGTCCTAACTGTGGTGCTCCAATTAAGAACCTTGGTCAGAAATATTGTGATTACTGCGGCTCAGGCATTGTGGAATTTAGCGCAAAGATTTGGCGTATAACAGATATAGATGAGATGAAGAATATGTAGGAGTAAAAAAGCATGTATCGGCTAAAATATATTCGAGATGATAAATAGCCGATACATGCTTGATTTTTATTATGGTATCGGCTAAAATTTAATTAGAATATGAATCAGCCGAAAGAAGGGTCGAGATATGAATTATATTAAAAGAAATCTGGAGAATGTTGTAAATCAAGTAACGAAAGAATACCCAGTGGTCTTAGTTACAGGACCGAGACAGGTAGGAAAGACAACTATGCTTCAGAAACTAATGGAAGGTACAAATAGAGGATATGTAACATTAGATGATTTGAATGAAAGAAGTATTGCAAAGACAGATCCAGAATTATTCCTACAGTTGCACAAGCCCCCTATATTGATAGATGAAGTTCAGTATGCGCCTGAATTATTTACTTATATAAAGATGCATGTGGATAAAGCCCACGAACCGGGAGCATTTTGGCTTACAGGCTCACAAGTGTTTAAATTGATGAGAGGAGTGCAAGAGTCCTTGGCAGGAAGGGTGGCAGTACTTTCACTTACATCCTTGTCTCAAGCTGAAATATCTGGCGTAGAGATGGAACCATTTTTGATAGAAATGGAACATCTAAACGAAAGGAAGAAAGGAAGAGTAGAGACTGACACAAGAGGAATTTTTGACCGTATATATCAAGGTTCCATGCCAGCAATTGTAAGTGGTGCTAATAGTAACATTCAGATTTTCTATAGCAGTTACTTGTCCACTTATATTGAGAAGGATGTAAAAGAATTGTCAGATGCCATAGATTCTCTTAAATTTCTTAGATTTATTACAGCGGTGGCCGCAAGATGTGGTCAGATGCTTAATGTGGCAGAAATCGCAAGAGATGCAGATATTAATCAGACACAGGCAAAGAATTGGTTGACAATTTTAGAGACATTGGGCATTGTGTTTTATCTTCATCCATATTCTAATAATCTGTTGAAACGTCTTGTGAAAACACCAAAGTTGTACTTCTACGATACGGGCTTAGTGTGTTATTTGACAAAATGGAGTAGTGCCCAAACGTTAGAAAGTGGGGCTATGAACGGAGCAATTTTAGAAAACTACGTGGTTGCAGAAATAATGAAAACTTACTTGAATTGCGGAAGGGAACCTTATTTGTATTATTATCGTGATAAGGACGCTAAGGAGATAGATATCGTACTTGAACATGATGGGGTTTTAAATCCCATTGAGATTAAGAAAACATCTAATCCAGGAACTGAGCTGGTAAAGGTATTTGCTCTGTTGGATAGGGCATCAACACCTCGTGGAAAAGGCGCAGTTATTTGTATGAAACCAAACTTAAGTGCAATTGATAGAGAGAATTATATTGTGCCTATATGGATGATTTAGTAATATGGCTGAAGAAACCACAAATTGACCACGCAAAGTATCTATAACTAAAAAGCTTGTATAGATACAAAAGAACAATTACGCAAATGCCGAGTTGTGGACTCAAATACAGAACTGTAATCGCAAATGCAAGAGGGCGTTGAGAAGTATCCCTACACCATACTCTGCACCACATAAAGCAAAGTCAAGAAAATGAAATTAATCAACATAAACATTTTCAAGTAAGATGATACTGGTTTGCAATCTTCTTGTCCCTCTGAAAGCTTCTTATAATTAGTAAGTGTTATAAGGCTTGCCAAAGATGCAATAGGAGTTCCAAGGCCACCAATGTTAACAGCAGGAAGTAATGCGTGATAGTTAGTAGTAAAGTGTGATAAAAGCACTGCACTTGGAACATTGCTTATGAACTGACATGACAAGATTCCAAACATCAAAGTGTTAATAGGCAAGACACCTACAAAGAAATTCTTGATAAGAGGGATTCTAGCACAGTTACCACTGAACACGAAGAATACGCAAAATGTTAGTAAAAGCTCATAATTAACCTCTTTTAAAGCTTTTCTATCCATTATTATAAGCACTGCGATTACTACAACAGCTCCAAGCAGGGCGCCTACGATTCTAAAGACAATTAAAAGGCTGAATACAAATAAGACACTGTAAATTACTGTCCTTATGGGAGCAAATTTGTATTTTGTATCATTAACCAATGTTAGCGGCTTTGATGGAACAAAGCAACAGAATATAATTATAAGTAATGTTGATGTTAAAAACACAGGAAGCATTATTCCAGTAAATTCAGTAGTATCAATGTTGTAGTAAGCATACAGATATAGATTTTGAGGGTTGCCAAATGGAGTAATAAGACCACCAAGATTGGCTGCAATATTTTGCATAATAAAGGTGTATGCCATATATTTTTTATTGTCGGTGCTATCTAGGACAAAGTAGCCTAAAGGTAGAAATGTAAGCAATGCCATGTCATTTGCAAGAAGCATTGAACCGAAAAATGTGATGAATACAAGGGCAAGAACTGCAAGTTTTAAAGTGTGAAGTTTGATTACGAGGAACTTGCTTATTATCTCAAATATATGTATATGGGAAAATGCAGCAACTACAGCAAGAGTGCAAAAAAGAGTTGCCAGAGTTTGAAAATTAAAGTAGTCTATATATTCTGAATCCACAGGGACGAATATACAGGTTATAAGCATGGCAACCATAGCGATATTTAAAACAGTTGGTCTGAGTATTGGTTTTTTTGCAAGTGATTTAATTAGCTTTGTCATAATCTTGGTTTATCTCACAATCTTTAGTTTCTCTTTTGATTACTTTGTGTGTATTGCAATATTATATTTATTACAAGATTCTCTTTAATATATAAGCTTTTGTTAATTTTGCATAAAAAAATGAGCAGAATAAAAAGCCCAAAAAGCATTTTAGTTATATGAGGTTGGTTAGTCAAGATTTACATCGAAAAAAATAGAAAAAAACTTGTGAATTTACTTGAAAAATAGAAAAAAAAGTTTTATATTTATTTACGCAATATATTTTATAGGATTATAGGAGGGCATGCATATGTCATACGTTGATGAAGTCATTGAGGCTGTGTCTAAGAAGAATGCCAACGAACCTGAATTCCTTCAGGCAGTTGAAGAGGTTTTATCTTCTCTTAAACCAGTAGTTGAAAAACATGAAGAGGAATATAAGAAAGCAGCACTTCTTGAGAGAATGTGCGAGCCAGAGAGAGTTATCGAATTCCGTGTAGCTTGGGTTGATGATAACGGACAGACTCAGGTTAACCGTGGATACCGTGTACAGTTCAACGGTGCAATCGGACCTTACAAGGGTGGTTTACGTTTCCATCCATCTGTTAACTTATCTATCATGAAGTTCCTTGGATTCGAGCAGACATTTAAGAACTCTCTTACAACACTTCCTATGGGTGGTGGTAAAGGTGGTTCTGATTTCGACCCACGCGGTAAGAGCGATGGAGAAATCATGAGATTCTGCCAGGCATTTATGACAGAGTTATATCGTCACATTGGACCAGATGTTGACGTTCCAGCTGGAGATATCGGTGTAGGCGGACGTGAGATTGGTTACATGTATGGACAGTATCGTCGTATTAGAGGTGCATTTGAAAATGGAACACTTACAGGTAAGGGACGTTCTTACGGTGGTTCCCTAATCCGTCCAGAAGCAACAGGTTATGGTGCAGTTTACTATGCTAACGAAGTATTAAAGCATGAAGGCGAGTCAATCGAAGGAAAGACTTTCGCATTATCAGGTTTTGGTAACGTTGCATGGGGTGCAGCTAAGAAGATTGCTGAGCTCGGTGGTAAGGCTGTTACATTATCAGGCCCAGATGGATATATATATGATCCAGAAGGTATTATCACAGAAGAGAAGATTGAGTACTTACTTGAGATGAGAAATTCTGGTCGTGATAAGGTTCAGGATTATGCTGACAAGTTTGGTTGCGAATTCTTCCCAGGACAGAAGCCATGGGGACAGAAGGTTGACGTTGTTATGCCATGTGCAACTCAGAACGACGTTAATATGGATGAAGCTAAGAAAATCGTTGCTAATGGCGTTAAGTATTACATCGAAGTTGCTAACATGCCAACAACTAACGATGCTTTAAGATTCTTATTAGAGCAGGATAATGTAATCGTTGCTCCAGCTAAGGCTGTTAACGCAGGTGGTGTTCTTGTATCAGGTCTTGAGATGAGCCAGAACAGCGAAAGATACAGCTGGACTGAAGAAGAAGTTGATGCTAAGTTACATCAGATTATGATTGGTATCCATGATTCATCAGCTGCAGCAGCAGAAGAATATGGCTTAGGATACAACTTAGTAGCAGGTGCTAACATCGTTGGTTTTGCTAAGGTTGCAGACGCAATGATGGCACAGGGAACATTCTAAGATATTATGAAATAATAGAGTGTAAGATAGATAACCGGATATGGTCTAAAGACTGTATCCGGTTTTTGTATGTAAAATAGCGCTGTAAAATTTGTCGTTGAATCTTACAGCACTGTTGCGTATAATATATATGTAACCTGGAAAAAATAAGTTTAAGAGAGGAAGTTGATTTTATGCCAAATATATTACCTGTATCAGATTTGAGAAATTATAATGAGGTGTTAAAAAATTGTTCCATAGGAGAACCTGTATTCTTAACTAAGAATGGAAGAGGTAAATATGTGGTTATGGACATCGAAGATTATGAGCGTGATAGGATGGAGAAAAAACTGCTTTTAAGTTTGCAAGAGGCAGAGAATTCGGTTAAAGATGAAAGTGCGTGGATGACTTTAGATGAGTTAAAAGAAAATGTTGGGGTATAGTCTATGATGAAATTACGAATTACTCCTATAGTTGCAGAAGATTTAAAAAAGATAAGAGAGTATATTGCTGAGGATGATGAACAAATGGCAATAAAGACTATTCAGGAAATATATTCTCAGATAGAAAATATGCAAATATTTCCATATATAGGAGCGGACCTTTCCAAAAGAGTTAGCTTTCGAACTAACTATAAATATGTGATTTCAGGGAATTACATAGTATTGTATAAAGTGGTAAATGAGTATGTAGAAATTTACCGAGTATTGAATAGATATCAGGACATTACTAAAATGCTGTAGCATAAGAGGAATGGTTTATTATATAAACTAGTCTACGAATACAAGAAAGGATTATCATGAAAATCACAATAGAATTTATAATTACCAGCATCATGCTTGGAGTAGGACTTGCAATGGATGCATTTTCGGTATCTGTAGCTAACGGACTCAATGAGCCTAAGATGAAGAAAAATAAGATGATATTAATAGCAGGTGTGTTTGCTGTTTTTCAGGCTGTGATGCCTATGATAGGCTGGATATGTGTTCACACTATAGTCTCTCATTTTAAGGCGTTTGAAAGGTTTGTACCATGGATTGCTCTTGTACTGCTTTTGTTTATTGGTGGTAGTATGATTAAAGAGGCTTTGTTCAAACAGACAGAGGAAAAGGATGATGTGGATAGCACAGAAAACAAAGAAAAGAAAGAGAACTGCAAAAAACTATGCGTCTCACTTGTGTTAATTCAGGGAATCGCCACATCTATAGATGCTTTATCAGTAGGTTTTACCATTGCTAAATATGGCTTTGGAATGGCGCTTTTATGTGCTGTAATAATAGCCATAGTTACATTTATCATATGTATGGTTGGAGTTGTCGTAGGCAAAAAAGTAGGAATAAAATACTCCGACAAAGCAAGTATCTTTGGCGGAGTAATACTAATTGTTATTGGATTAGAAATATTTCTAACTGGAGTTGTGTTATAAATTGATACAGGAGAATTTTAGGCTATTTATAAGCTGGACTTCATTCCTTTAGCACCACGTTTTCTCATCTTAACCTTCTTAGCTGAGTATACCTTTTGGTTGTAACTAAATGTTTCGGTCTTAGCATCAACAACACATCCAAATGCAAGCTCGTCACTGCTATCAAGAGCAATACCCTTGATACCGCGGCTTGCTTTTTTAAGTTCTGTAATCTCTGAAAGTGGGAAACCAAGAGATAGTCCTTTCTTAGTAAGAAGGATTACTTTCATATTATCACTTAGTGCTTCGGTTGCACTCAAAACACATACACCCACAAGGCTGTCACCATCTTCAAGTTTGGTTGAAGCAATCATAGAACGGGTAGTTTCGAATTCTACACCGGATACCTTCTTCACATAACCATGCTTTGTTATGAATACAAGTTGTGAATCAAATAGCGTTTCAAAGCCGCTAAATGTAAGTATATCATCATCATTTTCCATTTTGCATAAAGTCTGAATTAACACACCCTTATCCTTAACTCTCGCCTTTGGAATAGAAGCAGCCTTTATGGAGAATAGATTACCCTTTGTAGTAAACATACAAAGTTTATCGTTATTCTTCATTGAAACTACATGAGAAAATTCGCTGATAGTTTCAGGTGCGGTTCTTGCAAATGCAGCATTATCAAGACTTTTGGTGTATCCAAATTTATCTATCAGTACATAAATATCTTCAATCTTAACCTCTTCTTTATAATCCTCACCAACATATTCACAGATAAGAGTTTTTCTTTCTGTTCTAAAGGTACGACGGAATTCCTTAAGTCTAATCTTAATCTGTCTAAGCAACTGTCTGTTGTCAGAAAGAATTCCTTTGTATTCAAATATTTTATCTACAAGGTCTTTATTTTCTTCTGTAAGTTTGAGAATCTCAAGACCTACCAAACGGCTAAGAGGCATTGCGAGAATTGCATCAGCCTGATTAACTGTAAAATTAAGTTTTGATGCTTCGTATTCTGAATCAGGATTCTTGAATTTAATATCTGTAGTTGTACCATTAACAAGACATTCCTTTGCCTGCTTAACAGAACTTGAACCACGAAGAATCTCAATAATAAGGTCAATAACATCTGTGGCACGAATAAGACCATCAACAATCTCGAGACGCTTCTCGGCCTTGTCAAGAAGATGCTTGTATTCTTTAGTGTAGAGTTCAACCTGAAAATCAATGAATTCCTTAATCATGGATTTGAGGGAAAATGTTATTGGCTGCTGCGCCTTAACTGCAAGCAGGTTGACACTATAAGTATCTTCCATGGCAGTTTTCTTAAATAAACCATTAAGAAGATTATTAACATCACGGTCTTTTTTAACCTCAATAACAATACGGATACCTTCCTTTGAAGACTCGTCTCTTACATCATATATTTCATCAAATACCTTATCCTTCATAAGCATAGAAAGATTTTCAACAAGCTTTGTTTTGTTGCCGGCAACGGTATAAGGAATTTCAGTAATGATAATATTCTTTCTGCCGTACTCACCATTTTCAATTTCTGTTTTGGCGCGAACCTTTATCTTGCCTTCGCCTGTTTCGTAAATCTGTTCAAGGGCTGAATTGTTGGTAATGATTCCTCCAGTTGGGAAATCTGGACCCGGAATAATCTCCATAAGCTCTGCAGTGGTGATGGAAGGCTTTTCGATATAAGCAATTGCACCGGAAATAACCTCGTATGGGTTGTGTGGTGGGATATTAGTAGCCATACCAACAGCAATACCTGTTGTACCATTGATTAACAGGTTAGGAATCATTGCAGGTAAAACCACAGGCTCTTTTTCACTGTTATCAAAGTTAGGAATGAAGTCAACAAGACCTTTATCTAAGTTATTTAATAAGGTCATTGCACCGGTAGATAGTCTTGCCTCAGTGTAACGCATGGCAGCGGCACCGTCACCGTCAATAGAACCAAAGTTACCATGACCATCCACCAAAGGAATATTAAGGGAATAGTCCTCTGACATATGAACAAGAGCGTCATATATAGAACTGTCTCCGTGAGGGTGGTATTTACCCATGGTATCACCCACGATACGGGCACTTTTTCTATGTGGCTTGTCAGGAGAAAGGTTAAGTTCGTTCATAGCATAGAGAATACGTCTTTGAACTGGCTTAAGTCCGTCCCTTACATCAGGAAGAGCACGAGAGACAATAACACTCATGGCATAGTCTCTGTAGGATGTCTTCATTTCTTCATAAAAATCAAGTTGTATAATGTTATCTATAGTAGTTGACATATATATATCCTTTCTTGTGAGTTTTACTAACCTGTCTTGCTTGCTCATCACTCCGTTGTTCGGACATTTTCACACTGTCTGTTCGCCCAAGGTCGTACATCCAGCATAAAAATGTCCGCTCAAAGTCGCAATACGCAATGCAAGGCAGGTTTATATAAACATCAAGTAAATTTACACATCAAGTGTTGCGTACTTGGCTTCCTGCATTATGAACTCTCGTCTTGGTGGTACATTACTACTCATTAATGTTGTGGTAATCTCGTCCGCTTCAACGGTATCACTGATTGTAACTTGGGCAAGAATTCTGGTTTCAGGGTCAAGGGTAGTTTCCCAAAGCTGGTTGGCGTCCATTTCACCAAGACCCTTGTAACGCTGAAGAGCAATTATCTTATTGCCCTCTTTTTTACGGAATTTCTCAAGCTCAAAATCGTTGAATATATATTCGCTTTTCTTGGTTTTCTTGCCTTTAACAGTAGTCTCGTAGTCAACCTTATATAGTGGTGGGAGACCTCTGTATACTTTTCCTGCAAGGATAAGTTCAGGCATAAATCTATAGAAAAATGTAAGTAACAATGTGCTGATATGAGCACCGTCAACGTCCGCATCGGTAAGGATTATGATTTTGTCATATCTAAGTTTGGTGATGTCGAAATCGTCCCCAATTCCACAACCAAATGAAGCAATCATAGATTTGATTTCATTATTAACCAGGATTTTCTCAAGGGTTGCCTTCTCTACATTGATAATCTTACCACGAAGTGGGAGTACTGCCTGAGTACGACGGTTTCTTGCAGTCTTAACAGTTCCACCTGCAGAATCACCCTCTACGATATATACTTCACATTCTTCAGGCTTCTTAGAAGAACATGAAGCTAATTTGCTTCTTGTATCAACATCATTAAGTTGCTTTAATACAGCATTTCTTGCTTTGTCACCGGCTTTTCTGGCATTATATGATTTCATTGAGTTATCTAAAATAGTCTTTAGTATCTCAACATTTTTATCAAAATATCTTTGAACCTCAGTAAAGAATACATCATCAACAGCGGTTTTGGCATCGGTGTTACCAAGTTTTGTTTTGGTCTGACCTTCAAACTGTGGGTCAGGATGTTTGATAGATACGATAGCAACAAGACCGTTACGAATATCTTTGCCATCAAAGTTCTCGTCCTTGTCCTTTAGAACACCAAGTTCTCTTGCATACTGATTCATAACTCTTGTAAGTGCAATCTTAAAGCCTGTAACTAAGGTACCACCATCAACAACATTTATTCTGTTACAGTATGAGTTAATCTGCTCAGAATAGTTGTTGGTATACTGAAATGCTATCTCCACCTCAATATCTCCATTAGTTCCTTCTACATAAATTGGCTCATCATGAAGAACAGTTGCTTCACGGTTGATGTATTTAACAAAACTTTTAATTCCATCTTCTTCGCAGTAGGTTCTAGAATCATTATTAATCATATCGTTAAATACAATCTTAAGACCTTTATTTAAAAATGCGATTTCCTTAAGTTTTTTTCTAATCACATCAGGTTTAAATTCAATGGTTTCAAATATGGCTGGGTCAGGGTAGAAGGTTACCTTGGTTCCGGTGTCTGCCTTGGTGCATTTTCCAACAACAGGAATCATACCATCTATAAGGTCAACACTTGGATGTCCGCCATTAGCATATTCGTCACGATATACTTTTCCGTCACGACGAACTTCCACAATCATCTTAGTTGAAAGGGCGTTAACAACTGAGGCACCAACACCGTGAAGACCGCCGGATACTTTGTAGGCAGAATTACCGAATTTACCACCGGCATGAAGAATAGTATATACAACACGAACTGTTGGAATCTTCTTGGTTGGGTGGATGTCTACAGGTACACCACGACCATTATCTTTAATCGTAATTGCACCATCTTTTTCGATGGTTACATTAATCTCTGAGCAAAAACCTGCCAAATGCTCGTCTATTCCGTTATCAATAATCTCCCAGATAAGGTGGTGAAGTCCGCGGCTTCCTGTGCTTCCGATATACATACCCGGACGCTTACGAACTGCCTCAAGGCCTTCAAGAACAACTATTTGACTTCCATTATACTGTTCCATAATTTCCTCCGTTTTGAAGTTCTTTCTTGTGTTCACAATTTAATGTGAAACAATACATGTTTGTTGATTTTTAAATGTTATGTGAAGACTTTACATAGTCTAATACTTACTTTGTTGGTCTAATTATGTATGCCCCAAATGGCTTAAATACATACAAAATCAAGTATACCTTAAATTAATGGGGGAAGTCAAATGATTTGTGAAATAGATAGGAGTAGTTAAAGGAACTTAAAGGATGAAACTTGGATACAAAAATATTGTATAATAAAAATACAATTATTACAGTAAAATCACTTGACAACAATATGGAGTAGTGATAT
This sequence comes from Lachnospiraceae bacterium, assembly GCA_017396145.1. Taxonomy (GTDB): domain Bacteria; phylum Bacillota; class Clostridia; order Lachnospirales; family Lachnospiraceae; genus RUG11200. The sequence goes on along the minus strand of JAFQMS010000040.1, from coordinate 49,615 downwards.
ATATGTTGTATATAGATGAATGTATAACGGGAACTGAAACTAGCATAAGGGAAGGGTGATTAATAAATAATTATGCTCAGAGCTGTTGTATGTGAGAAAGATATTAATACAGTTTTAGAGAAAAGAGGTTATTAATTATGAAAAAAAGAATTTTTAGAAGATTTGTTTTATTTAGGATGATTTAGCGTAATAGTGTATGGGTAAATGCATATATTTTAATGTTGTTTAAAATATATGTGTTTGCCTTTTTATGTTTAAAAGAGGAATTTGTATTGGAAAAGGAGAAGAACATGAGACGTTTAATGTTAATAAGTTGGATGCTTTTTATAATGATATCTCTATGTGCTTGTTCAGAACAGGAACCAAATGAAGAAGTAACAATGAAGGAAACTTTGGAAAATGATAGTGGAAGCAATACGGATGTCAGAGATAGTGATAATGTTGATCAAGAAGTGGACTATTCGTATGGATTTACGATTAATGAGTATAGAGATGCTACAGGGATTAATATCCCTTACAATGGAGAACCCATTAACATGAGTTATACTGTAAAAAATGTAGGCTCTGAATTCACAGGAGCTATTCTAATTTTTGTGTCAGGTGAGACTCAAGAATACACAGTGAAAGATTCCAATAAAACTGGAGTAATGGTTCCTGTTGTTTTCCCTGCTAATAAGGAAACAACAGTTGAATTTACATTTGAACCTTCTTGTGGAAGCAAGGGAGAAGTAGTGCCAATAGCTTTTGGTTGTGTTTTAGAAGCTGATAGTAGAGCTGCTAGCGATACCTATAGTTTTGGACACGCTTACAGTATGTTGCCTCTTGCTAATGAATTCGGTAATCTGCATATTAATAACAATGTTAACGAGATTAAACAACCATCGAAGGTAGAGACAGTTAAAACTCCTATGCCACAAGAAGATATAGATAAATATGTCTATACAGGTAGTCGTGGTGATGTTGTTAACAAGCTAAAAGATAATAGGATAGAGCTACTAGTTAATGAAGAAAAGTGTGATGGTAAAATATATACAGGTAATGATTCAACATCATTGGATATAAGAGCCTTTGGTGGGGAAACTACAGAATATGCTGTTACCATGCTTTTAAATGGAATTCCACTGTTGACAGATGCTATGCGCATAACAGCTGATGGAAAGAATTATGACACAGCTCATGTTAACATAGACTTTAATGGATTGGATAAAGATAAGTATTCAATTGAAGAATATAACACTTTATATGTAGTGGCTTGTCCTGTAACCTATGGAGAAAACGAGATGCCTGATAAGGTTATGGTGGCAAGTGTGTCAAAGGAAAAGAAAGAAGTGGGTTCAGAGACAGATGAAGACACTAGCCAAGAAGAAAATGATAGAGAAGAATCAGACAATAATGGGAATGAAATAGATAGTGAGATAATTAAAGGAGCAAAGCTTGTTGATGGTTTTGAGGGAAAAGCCATTTTGCATTATGATGAAAAAAAAGGTGTAGTGGTCATAAATGCTGGTAGTGAAGATATAAAGTTGGATGTGCTTCAAATGGAGTTATTGATGAAGCGTCTTTAAAAGAGGTTGAAATTGAAAGACAACCTAAGATATATGTTTATGAGGATAATATTGTATTCGCTACAAATGATTCTTCTGTTGATAAGAAACTTCAGCAATATGATATTAATAAAAATGAGCTCAGTAAGGTTGTAAATATTCCGGATTCAAGGAGGCTGGTAGAGTATAATGCAGGAATTGGGAAATATGCCGCTGAAGGTGCTATAGGCAAGCAGGTAGGTATCTACGATTTTGAAGAAGGCAAGGAAGTTGATAAGATTAAGATACAGGATAATAGATGGATTAGTGTGCTATCAATGGTGAAGGGTGATAAAGGATATGCATTTTATGGACTTTATGAACGCCAAAAGGGTAAACAGGGTGTTCCATGCTTTGGGCTCATAGGTTTTGATGGAAAGGTTACTATTAAAGGGGATGATAGAGGAGATGGGGAGGCATTTATTAATGGACTTGTAATGTATAATGAAGCAGGGGAGATGGGTTATAATGAGATAAGCAAGGTGGCATATATATTTGACGCTGATAGTGGAGAGATTAAGAAGATGGATGCTGAAACCACCGACAGTTCTAATGTACATATAAGTTCAACAGGAAAATACATAGTAACAGAGACAAGTGTTAATGATGAGGGGAAACCTTGTAAGAAAAAGTATGATATATTTTCAGGAGAAAGCGGAAAGCAGATAGATAGCATAGAAGTTGAATGTGTTGGTGAAGATTATATTCGTTTAATAGGGATTATTAATGAGTCAGAGGGATGTCTACTTTTTAAATATTCTCAAAACGGAAAGGTAACTTATCATAAATACTATATTAAAGAATCGTGATTATAATAGAATAATAAATATATAGGTAATTGTAACTGTAGTCTGCAATTACCTATATTAACTTGTGAAATTAATATTTGGTAGGCAGGAAAAGAGGAAGAATATGTCAGAATTATTGGTGGAAAATATAAGCTTTGCATATGGAAAAAAGAAGGTATTAGATAATGTATCATTTGAGGCCGATAATGGAGTTATTGCCCTACTAGGTCCTAATGGAGCGGGCAAATCAACATTAATCAATATAATAGTAGGATTATTTACACCTGATGAAGGAAGAATACTGCTAGGAAATGAAGATATATCGAAACTTGGCAGAAATTATTATGATTTTATAGGATATATGCCCCAAAGTCCTAGGTTTTATAATGATTATACTGTGTATGAATTCTTGTGGTATATGGCAAAAATTAAAGGACTAGATAGCAAAAAAACTAAAGAACGCATAGAAGAATTTTTAGAACTAGTTAACCTGTCAGATGCAAGAAAAAAGAAGGTAGGGGCATTGTCAGGTGGAATGAGGCAACGTCTGGGAATTGCTCAGTCTATGCTTAATAATCCAAAGATTTTAGTCCTTGATGAGCCTACTGCTGGATTAGATCCAATAGAGAGAATGAGACTTAAGAATACCATTACGAAGATAGCAGCAGACAGAATAGTGATTATGGCAACTCATATAGTATCTGATGTAGAGAATATGGCTAACATGGTATTTATGATAAAAGAAGGTAAAAACCTTATGTATGATACTCCTAAAGCAGTTCTTGAAAGTGCATATGGTCATATTGTGTATGTGGAGGCAGAATCAGTTGAAGAGCTAAGAAGATTAGAAAGAGAACAGACAGTAACCACAGTTTCTAATGGTGATGGTGGAGGCTATAGAGTGAAGATAGTGTCTGATTGTAAGGAGAATGTGGTTCCAAGGTCAGATATTACCCTTGAAGATGTATTCGCATATTATTTTGGGGGAGAGTGTGTATATGCTAAGGATTGAGATTAAGAAAGCTTTTTCTAATAAAATGTACATAAGTTTGCTGGTGATTGCGTTGGTCATTAATGCATTTTATAACTACAGAAACATTAGGGGAACTATTGGTCATGAGAAAGAAGACAGACAGGGGAAACTAAAGATATATGAAGAGTATTCAGGCGTTATAACACAGAATAAAGCAGATGAAGTGACCAGACTTAATAATGAAGCTGTTGAAAATGAGATGGCTGTATCAGGATTACCTTATAACCCTGATACATACACAGGGTATAAATATGGGGATTATCAAATATACATGGAATTGTATGAACAGATGAAATACATGGTTGAATACAAGAGCTTTGCTGAGGAAATGTGTGGCATAGCAGAGCAAAATATTCAAAGATTTGGAGGAGAGAACGGAGAATACACTGTTACGAAGAATGAGATAATTAGGGATACATTTGAAGGTAGAAGAGTTAATGGGTTTAGTAATATGATTGAATTTGATGAGCTATTTAGCTATAACTTTTCCAGTCTTCTTATTATATTTATTGCATTTGTAATGTGTATAGATGCATTTTCAGGTGACAGAGAGACTAAGATGTTGGCTGTTATTCTCACTACGAAAGAGGGATATGAAAAAAGAACAGCAGTAAAGATTATCTCTAGGACAATTGTGGTATGGACATTTGCTCTACTTCTTTATCTTCAGGAGACTATCTACACTGTAATGGCATTGCACCTTTCGGGATTTGGTAATAAATTGTATGCCATAGAGACCTTTCAGTATACCAGTTTTGGTGGACCTATATGGCTTTTTATGATTATTAATACATTATGCAAGCTTTTAGGGATGCTTGGTTTTATATTATTATTCTTGCTTGCTTCGTCTTTGGGTAAAAGGATTCTTAGTTCGTGCATTTATGGAATAATTGCGTTTATAGGAATTGTGGGCTTATATGTTTTTAATTCTTATATTGGATTTGTAAGGCTTCTGGATACGGAGCTTAATTTTAAGCAGACAGATATTATTGATTTTATGGGAAGACCATATAAAGGTGTGTATGCCAACATTGTGTTTGCCAGTGTGCTTTGTGTGGCTATGTTTGCATTAATAATGCTTATTGAAACTAAGGGTAAGAAGCTTTTTGGAAGGGAGAGGGTGTGATTATGGTATGGGAAGAGATAAAAAAGACATTTAACAGATGGACATTTCTTGTACTTTTTATATTATTTGCAATTCATATTATCATGTGTGCCAGGGAATATGCTGACAGGGAAACATTTTATGAGGATTACTATGAAATGTTTGGAGAATTTCAGGGCCCTCTTGATGAAGAAAAGGTTAAAGAAATTGAGAAGGTTATAGAAGATACGCAAGGATTAATGGCTAGAGAAATGGAGGAGAGTATAGACTATGTAATGCTTGATAGGGAAAACAGAGATTTTGTTATCCAATATGGGTGGGAGCCTCTTTTACTAAGAAGCGGAACGGACTATCTGTTAATATTTGCCCTTATTATAATTGCTGCAATAGTTTTTTCTAGTGAATGTAATAATGATATGATGCTGTTGCTTATGAGTAGTAAAGAGGGAAGGAAGAAGCAATGGGTGAGAATAGGTGGCGTTTTGCTGCTTACAGGGGTGACTTCTATTATTTATTACTTAATAAAGTGCGGTTTTATTATTAAGGAATATAAGCTGACAGGATGGGATTTAAGCGCCAAGAGTTTAAGCTTTTGCGCATATTATCCTTATGATTTCAGTTTGCTTGAGGTAACTTTGATTACATATGGCTGTAAGGTATTGGGATGCATATATGTTGTACTGATTACTATGTTCATATTGCAGCTAACTAAGAAGATACATTTGGCATCTTTGGTTCCTGTTGCAATATTAGTTGTATTGGAAAGAGTTTTTGAAGAACAGGAATACCTATTAATTCCTTTGCCTAGAGCGCTCTTTTCTTCTGGAATCAATCTGAAACATATGAGGGCGGCAGATTACGGGAAAAGGTATCTTGATACATCAGGTATTGCTGTGCGACCAGACGAATTTGAGATGGTTATAGCATTTTCAATACTGTTTATGATGGTACTTATTGTGGGTACATATTTTGCATACATTAATAATTACAAGAAGAATTGGAGGTGTAGAATATGGCGAAAAATAAAGAAAAGTTAGTTGTAATACTAATTATTATAGGCATTCTTCTGTTGAATGTTGCGTTATATGCCTCTAACATTGTTAAAAAATCAGATTATGGTGATGTAGATATGTATGTCAAGACAGGGGTAGGAGATTTTGAAATAGAACTTAAAGACTATACTGTGGATAGAAAAAACGGTACATATACAGTGAAAAGTACGGGACAAACACATAGCCTGCATTGGGAACCATGGAATAAGGAATTTATGGAATATAGTTATTTTGATGAGGTTAGAGGATATAATAACTCGTTGTTTTTTTACATGCAAGGAAATCCTTCCAGAATATACGAACAAAACCTTGATACAGGAATAATTAGTGTTGCCTATGAATTTAAGGATGGAGATATGAAAAAGGGTATATTAGGAGTGGATTTGATAGATAAAAGAGCTTCTCAATTGGAAAAACTATATACAAGCAATGTAAAATTCTTCATAGCTAAAGGACATATTATTCTCGAAAAAGGCAATAAGCTTTATAGAGTAACTGAAGCTGGTGAGGAAGTTCTTATAGATGAGGAAGTGTATGTGGATGAGTATAGTGAAGGGAAGATAATATGGAAAGATAGAGATTTTAATGAGCATACATTCATTATACCAGATTAAAGCTGTAACAGCTTGGAGTAATCAATTTGCTGACATTAATAATATGATTTCTCACGCTACTTACTTGACGCAAAAAAACAAGTTTAGTATAATCATTAAGAACAAAATTAGGAGGCGTGAAAGATGAAGAAGACATTTGTTAATAAACAACAGGTAGAAGATATCGTAAAGACATATCCTACACCTTTTCATTTATATGACGAGAAGGGTATCAGAGAGAATGCTAGAAAGTTAAAGGCAGCATTTGCATGGAATAAAGGATTTAAAGAATATTTTGCAGTTAAGGCTACTCCTAATCCATTCCTTATTAACATTCTTAAAGAAGAGGGTTGCGGTACTGACTGTTCATCATATACAGAACTTATGCTTTCTGAAGCACTTGGCATAACAGGAAGCAATATTATGTTTTCATCTAATGATACTCCGGCTGAGGATTTTGCTAAGGCTAGAGAATTAGATGCGATTATTAATCTTGATGATATTACTCATATTGAGTTTCTTGAAAAGGCGGCAAGCCTTCCTAAGAGAATTTGTCTTAGATTTAATCCGGGTGGAGTGTTTAAGGTAAGCACAAGTATTATGGATAATCCGGGAGATGCAAAATATGGTCTTACTAAGGACCAGATGATTGAAGCATATAAGATTCTTATGAGCAAGGGTGTTGAGGAATTTGGTATTCACTCATTCCTTGCAAGTAATACTGTAACTAACGAGTATTATCCACTTCTTGCTAAGATTTTATTTGAACTTGCAGTTGAACTTAAGGAGAAGACTGGTGCTAACATCAAGTTTATCAACCTTTCAGGTGGTGTTGGTATCCCATATACTCCTGATAAAGAGCCTAACGATATTATGGCAATTGGCGAGGGTGTAAGAAAAGCGTTTGAAGAAGTTATGGTGCCAGCAGGACTTGGTGATGTAGCAATCTTTACTGAACTTGGAAGATTTATGCTTGGACCTTATGGATGCCTTGTTACAAAAGCAATTCATGAAAAACATACTCATAAGGAGTATATTGGTGTGGATGCATGTGCAGTTAACCTTATGAGACCTGCAATGTATGGTGCTTACCATCACATTACTGTATTAGGTAAAGAAGATGCTCCATGTGACCACAAATATGACGTTGTCGGTTCTCTTTGTGAGAATAACGACAAATTTGCAATTGACAGAATGCTTCCTGCTATTGACAAGGGAGATTATCTTGTGATTCATGATACAGGTGCTCATGGTTATGCAATGGGTTACAATTATAACGGAAGGCTTAAATCGGCTGAACTTCTTTTACAGGAAGACGGCTCTGTTAAGATGATTAGAAGAGCAGAGACACCAAAGGATTATTTTGCAACCTTTGATTTTTGCGATGTATTAAAGGACATGAAATACTAAAATAAAGCGGGGGAAATGATTTGGAGACAGTAGAAGGTATTGTTGATAAAATCAGATTCCGCAACAGTGAGAACGGATATACCGTTCTCACTTTAGTTTGCGAAGAATTTGACATAACTTGCGTAGGTTGCTTTCCGTTTATAAGTGAGGGTGACTATCTTAAGATTACAGGAGATTTTACATCACATCCGGTGTATGGCGAACAGATAACTATGAGAAGTTACGAGACTGTTGAGCCGACGGATGCTATTAGCATGGAAAGATATTTGGCTTCAGGAGCCATTAAGGGTATTAAGGAGGCTACTGCTCATAAGATTGTATCTATGTTCAAAGAACGAACTTTTGATGTAATCGAAAATCATCCAGAAGAACTTGCTAACATTAAAGGGATTAGTGAAAAAAAAGCGAGGGATATTGCTGCCCAGTTTGAAGAGAAGAAAGAGATGCGTTCTGCAATCATTTTTTTGCAGGAATATAATATTTCCATGACATTTGCAGTTAAAATATACGAGTTTTATGGGAATTCTTTGTATGAAAAGATTAGAACTAATCCATACAGATTGGCTTATGATATCAGCGGTATAGGTTTTAAACTCGCAGATGAGATTGCTCATAAAATGGGATTTTCACCAGATCATGAGGAACGAATTAAGGCTGGTATATTGTATGTGCTATCAGAGTCTACAGCAAGGGGTAATATTTTCTATCCAAAAGAGCACCTTATTAGGGAAAGTATAGAACTTCTTGGTAGTGATGAAACTATAACTAATGCTGCAATAGATAATCTTTTTGTAGAGAGAAGGGTTATCATTAAAGAATTAGGGGATGGACTAGTTGTATATCCTGCTACTATGTACTATATGGAACTGAATTGTGCAAGGATGTTAAAGGATCTTTCAATTAGTTATCGTGAGAATTTTGATATTAGACGGCACATTAACAGTATAAGTATAAAAGAAAGTATAGAATTAGATGAGGCTCAGATTGAGGCGGTAGTGAAGGCTTACAGTAATGGTGTAAGTATACTTACCGGTGGACCAGGTACAGGTAAAACTACCACTATCAATACAATTATTCGTCTTTTTGATGACCTTGGATATAATGTGGTGTTAGCGGCACCTACAGGACGAGCTGCGAAAAGAATGTCAGAGGCTACAGGTTGGGAAGCTCAGACTATTCACAGGCTTTTAGAGGTTAATGGTAATTCGACAGACGACGGAGGCAGGGTAGCATTTGGACGAAATGAAGAAAATCCTCTTGAAGCGGACGTTGTTATAATAGATGAAATGTCCATGGTAGACATTAATATTTTTCATGCGCTACTTAGGGCGATACCGGTTGGCGTAAGACTTGTGATGGTGGGAGATGTTAATCAGTTACCAAGTGTAGGACCTGGAAATGTATTAAAAGATGTAATTGAAAGTGGCGAGTTTTCAGTAGTAAAGTTAGAGAGAATATTTAGACAAGCATCTCTTAGTGATATTGTTGTTAACGCACATAAAATTAATAAAGGCGAGCCTATTGAAATGGATAATAAAAGTAAGGATTTCTTTGTTCTTCAAAGGCTGGATACTAACGTGATTATTGCGGTGATTCTGGAACTTTTGACGAAAAAGTTTCCTAAATATGTGGATTGTGATATTAATCAGATTCAGGTACTTACTCCTATGAAAAAGGGAGAACTGGGAGTGGAGAGGCTTAATAACATTATTCAGGCAACCATTAATCCGGAGGGATTTGGTAAATTTCAAAAGGAAGCCCATGGAGTTATTTTTAGGGAAAATGATAAAGTAATGCAGATTAAGAACAATTACCAAAAGACTTGGGAGATAAGAAGTGGTTTTGGAACCATTATAGATACAGGAACAGGGGTGTTTAATGGGGATTGTGGCATTATAAAAAGTATAAACGACTTTGCAGGGGAGGTAAAAGTTGTCTTTGATGACGGAAGAGAGGCTATATATGAGTATTCACAACTTGATGAATTGGAACTTGCTTATGCAATAACTATACATAAATCTCAGGGAAGTGAGTATCCAGCAGTTATTATGCCGTTACTTTCGGGACCAAAGATGTTAATGAACAGGAATCTTTTGTACACTGGGGTTACCAGAGCGAAAAAATGTGTTGCTATTGTTGGCAGCGGTAATATGGTTAATCTAATGATTGGAAATGAAAGTGAGAGCAAGAGGTATTCGAGTTTGAATATAAGAATTAGAGAAGTGGGAGAAGATATTTAGCATATGCAAAAACAGTGGAACCATTAACTTGCTTATTTCGTCTAAATAATAGGAAAGGAAATTGCATGAAGGATAAAATGCAAGAAAAAGAACAAAATCAAGAAAAGAATCAACGAATTGAGGAAATAATACGCACTTATGGTGATGAGATATTGCGGTTACTTTACCTGTATGTGAAGGATTTGGATACGGCAAAGGATTTGTTTCAAGACACTTTTGTTAAGGTACATATGGGGCTTAAGGATTTTAGAAGTGAAAGTAATATTAAGACATGGATAACGAGAATTGCTATAAATACAGCGAAAGATTATCTTAAGTCAGCATGGAACAGAAAAGTCAGTACTCTAAGCGAATACGATACAGAAAGTGAAATTGATATAAGAGATGAAAACACTCGGGTTGAAGAAACAGTAGTAAACAAGGATATCCGGAAAAATGTAAGGGATGCGGTGTTAGAACTAAAAGAAGAGTACAAAGAGGTAATAACTTGCGTATATTTCCTTGAAATGTCCGTAGAGACTACGGCAAACCAACTGTCCATACCACCCGGTACGGTAAAAAGCAGATTGTCTAGAGCTAGAAGTGCTTTGAAAGAAATCTTAGAAAGGAGAGGACTACAATGAGTGAATTTGATAAATTAGACAATATCCATAGTATGTCGGATGAAGAATTTGATATGTTTATTAAGAGTGAACTTAAGTCTTCTCTCATGGAAGATATAAAGGTGGATGAGGAGTTAATTTGCAAAACTGTGCAGGCTATTGAAAGTAGAGAAAGAGAAGATAAATTGATATTTGATACTATGGACAGTACAAAGGAACACACAAAAGTTATTAACTTTAAAAGATATATTCCTATTATTTCCATGGTGGCTTGTGCTTGTTTTGTAGTAATTGCAGGTAGTTTGGTGTATACAAAAATTGGAAGAAAAACCAGTGATTATGCATATATGAGTAGTGATGGTAACTCTGAGGGAACAAAAAATGATAGTTTTAGTGTAGTAGAACCGGGTTATAATGAGCCACAAGAGTGGATGCCGGAATCAGATATGAAAGACGAAATTACTAATAGCACTCAAAACAATATTCAAGATAGCGAAGATAGCAATGATATTCATATCGACGGCAACTGGTGGGACGCAGAAGTAGATGGGATGCCTGAGAAAGAAGAAAGTTCAGAACAAGACGGTAACGAACCGGAAAACAATGAAAGTCTTATGGAAACACCTGAAAACGAACATAAGGAAGAGGATAATTTACCAAAAAAGAATATACTTAAAATAATTTTTGAAATTATAAGTAGTATTTTTCCTTTAAAAGATATATAATAAATATTAGCATTTATTTTAGAAAGGACGTGCTTTATGAAAAAGTTTGGTAAATTTCTATTTGGAGTAGTTTCAGCTGCAGCAGTTGTAGGTGGAGCAGTTTATTTTTTGAAGAATATCGTAAGTAAGGACGAAGATGGTTTAGACGATTTTGATGATGATTTCGAAGATGACCTTTTAGACGATTTTGATGATGACTTTGATGTTGCAGAGGATGTTGCAGAGGATAGAGAGTATGTAACTCTTAATTTGGATGCAGAAGTTAAGGAAGCAGAAAGTGAGCAGGCTTTTGATGCTGAATCAGAGAATTAAGAAGGTTAACTTTAGACTAGGTGCACGTAATCAACTTAAAGATTCAGGATGGTCCATATTATTTGGAGTATTCTCCGGGATTTTGTTTATTGGAGCATGTGTATACTCTGGTATTAATAGAGGAGAAGCGGGCCTTTTGGTGGGTGCACTTGGCATTATTGCCATGATTGCTGATATATATGGCTTTTATCTGGCAGTAAAGAGTCTTAAAGGAGATGATATATATTTCCTTACAGCACTGATAGGTGTTGTTTTAAATGGACTAATGTTTGCTTTGTACATTATACTTATGATTGTAGGCTTTATGGTGTGACCATAAAGCCTTTTATATATGAACTTACACGAATTTTGTTGTATATACCTGAGTATTCAATGGCATTGATATCTTCAATGTAGTTTTTGTTAAATTCTTTCTTTAGTCCGTTTGCATTAAGTATATCGGCAGCTTTATTATATGCAATGGCAGCAATTTGCTCAGAAGGATATGTGCCAATGGTAACAGTTCCATTAATGTGTATTTTGGCAGTGTATTTATAATTACCTTCTCTGCCTTTTCTGAATACTCCAAAATATTTGTTAATTACTTCTATATTTCCATAGCGAAAATCAGTATTATCTCCATTAATAAATATATAATCTCTGCCAGCAACTGCATATTTACCTATACCAAAACGGGATAAAACATTCACTTGCATTCCGTAATCTGATACAAACATATGTCCACCGCGAACCATTATTTTGTGCTTTGAGTAGTAAAATAAATCGTCAGCATCAAATTTAAGATGTTTATCAGGGGATAGATAGTATTCGAAGTATTTTTCTCTAAGGTAAATAGGGTTGTGAAAGTAAAGACCATTATCCCTAAGATTGATAAGACAGATGGCTTTGTCATAAGACAGGGTTGTTTTACCAAAATCGTAAATTGTATACATACCTTTAAAAACTATATCACATGCTGCAAGATAGGCTTTGTGGGCAGATTCTTCATCTGAATAACTTCCTAGGGAAATGTGTTTGTTTTTATATGTTATTGAGGAACGGTAGAATATAGTTCCATCTTTTTTTGTTGCACAATATACACCTGCTAACATAAACTCTCCATCTAATTTAAGAATATAGGACAGTTCATAGGAACTGCCCTTTATTATAATTGTTGTTATTTATTCTCTACTGTTGCCAAAATAGCATATTCCTATGGTGCCGGGACCAGCGTGGGAACCGATGCTTGGGCTTATCATGTTGACTATTACCTCACAATCAGTCTTTTCACGAAGTTCCTTTGCCATATTCTCTGATTCAATAGGTGCATCACAATGAACTATGAAGATAGTCTTGTTGTTATCTTTATTGTCAGGATATACTTCAAGGAAAGAGTTGACTAAAGTATTAAGGGAACGTTTCCTTCCTCTTACAGTGGAAATAGACACCAACTTTCCTTCGTTATTAACAGAAAGTAATGGTTTAATATTGACAATACTTCCGATTATTGCAGTGGCTTTTGAAAGTCTTCCGCCTCTGTGAAGATGAAATAAGTCGTCAACTGTAAACTGAGTTACAAAGCGAAGTTTATTCTCTTCAATCCAACTTATAATCTCATCAAATGAAGCACCCGCCTTCTTCATCTCCACAGCCTTCATTACTACCAAACCCTGGCCAGAAGAAACATTGGCAGTATCTAGTACAGTTATTCTGCACTCGGGATGCTCTTCGCATATCTCTGCACCACCAACGGTTACATTAGAGCACCCTCCGCTAAGGGCTGATGAAAAACTAAGATGCAGTATGTCATATCCTTCTTCAACACATTTAGTGAATGTATCTCTTATAACCTGTGGATTACTTGCCATTGTTGTTGGCATCTTACCACCACGCATTAGGTCATAGAATTCTTTTGGATCTAGATTAAGTTCGTCCCCATATACGACACCGTCGATGTCATAGTAGTGAGGTATTATTACAATATTGTTATCATCTATATATTTTTGTGGTAAATCTGAATTAGAATCTGTTGATATGATAAAATCTCTCATCACACACCTCTTTCTTTTTAATATCAACATTATTCTACAATATTTTTAGAAATAATGGAAGAGAAATTGTGCAAAAAATCATTTGTATCAATAGCCACATTGTGCTATAATGTCAACGTTATTATTGTTATTTAAAGAATTTACATAGAGAGGTTGGCTGAAGATGAATATTTTATATAACAGCACAAGAAATCAGAATGAAACAGTTACAGCTTCACAGGCTATTTTAAAGGGTCTCGCAGATGATGGCGGATTATTCGTGCCACAGCAGATTCCTGCGTTAGATGTTCCTGTGAGCAAACTGGCAACTATGGATTATAAGGAAGTTGCATATGAGGTTATGAAACTTTTCTTGACAGATTTTACTGAAGAGGAACTTAAAGACTGTATAGCAAAGGCATATGATTCTAAGTTCGACACAGAAGCGATTGCTCCAATAGTTAATGCAGATAAAGCGTATTACCTTGAACTTTTCCATGGTGCAACAATTGCATTTAAAGATATGGCGCTTTCAATATTACCACATCTTTTAATTACTTCTGCAAGAAAGAATGAAGTTAAGAATGATATAGTTATTCTTACTGCAACTTCAGGAGATACTGGCAAAGCAGCTCTTGCAGGTTTTGCGGATGTTAAGGGAACTAAGATTATCGTATTCTATCCAAAGGGTGGTGTGAGCCCTGTTCAGGAAAAGCAGATGGTTACTCAAAAGGGTGACAATACATATGTGGTTGGTATCAATGGTAACTTCGACCAGGCTCAAAGCGGTGTGAAGGCTATGTTTGCCGATAAGGAACTTGCTAAGAAGATGAATGACGCTGGTTATCAGTTTTCATCAGCTAACTCAATCAATATAGGACGTTTAGTTCCACAGATTGTATACTATGTATATGCATATGCAAAACTTGTGGAAAATGGAGATATTAAAGAAGGAGATAAGATCAATGTGGTAGTTCCTACAGGTAACTTTGGTAATATCTTAGCTGCATATTATGCAAAGAATATGGGTATTCCAATGAACAAACTCATCTGTGCTTCTAATGATAATAAAGTATTATATGATTTCTTTACAACAGGAACTTATGATAAGAACAGAGAGTTTATCTTGACTACTTCTCCATCAATGGACATTCTTATTTCAAGCAACCTTGAAAGACTTATTTACAAGATTGCTGGCAACTGTTCAAAATGTACTGCAAAACTCATGGAAGAGTTAAAGAATGATGGAAAATATACTATTACTGAAGAAATGGCAGGAGAACTTGCTGATTTCGTAGGTGGTTTTGCTACAGAAACTCAGACAGCAGAGGTTATTAAAGATTTATATGATAAGACAGGCTATGTAATAGATACTCATACAGCAGTTGCTGCCTCTGTATATAAGGAATACAGAAAGAATACAGGAGACGAAACAGTAAGTATTATCGCATCAACTGCTAGCCCATACAAATTTACAAGAAGTGTTATGGAAGCTATTGATGCCAACCAATATGCATCATGTGAGGACTTTGAACTAATTGATGAATTATCTAAGATTGCTAATACAAGCATTCCACAGGCTATCGAAGATATAAGAACTGCGCCGGTACTTCACAATACTGTATGTGATGTAGACAAGATGCAACAGACAGTTGAAGACATATTATCAAAATAATACTATATATTAATTTGTAGACATTCCCCTCTGTTATTGATAGAATAATAGAAGGGAATGTTTTTGAATTCAAAGAGCGAAAGGAGCTTTGATATGCAGGAAAAGGCATTTAAGACACGAAAGATACGCGATTTTCTAGAGAATATATTTCGTAATATAGGCACTATTATTTTAGGGGCTATTTTATTTGCGTTGATTTTTGTTGTTGTTTATGTGATTAAGGACAAAATGCATGAATCAAGAATAGTATATGCATCTGTTATTGAAGTTAGACCTTCCGTGGGAAAGAATGATAAAAAAGTGGATATGGAAAAAGAGTTCTTTAAGGTTATGTCATCATCTAAAGTTGAAGAAGCTATGAAGGAAGAAGTTGCCATAGATCTTTCATATGAAGAATTCATGGAAAGTGTAATGGTATACTTTAAAGGGAATTCTTTGTTCATTTCCTTTGAAGATCAGGACGAAGAGTATGCTAATCTTGTTGTAACAAAGTTGTTTAACAAGACTGCTTATGAATTTATGAAAGAGTATTCGGTAGAAAGTTTTGAGATTATTAAGCCGGCTACTTATACTGTAGATGCTTCAAAAAAAGACTGGACCAATAAGTCTGTAGGATGGTTTATATTAGTGGGTGCAGCCCTTGGAACTGGAATAACACTTGCTTTTCTTTGCGCCTTTTATTTCCTTGATAATACTATAAAAGACGAGCAAGATGTAAGGGAATATCTTGATTTGCCAGTGCTTACGGTGATTCCTGTGGACAAGCATACTGACGATAAAAGGGGAGGTGCCCTATGAATAAGATAAGAGTAAGAAACAACAATAATATTAATGAAAATGTTCTTAAAGCCATAGACAGGCTTAGAGTTAACATAGAATTCGTAGCACCTGATAAGAGAGTTATCGCTATAACATCAGCTTCTGACAGGGAAGGAAAATCCTTTGTTGCTTATCAGTTGGCATGTATGGAAGCTGTTCATAATAAAAAGGTGATTCTTTTGCACCTTGATTTCAGAAAAATAGTGGGAAATAGGAATAAATATCTTGATGGTTTTGCACAGATTGTAGATGGTAGTATGGATGTATCTGACGTGATGTACAAAACGGATATAAGAAATATGTATATGATGTTTGCCGGTGTAGACACGGATAAAAGTATGGATATAGTTGAAAATCAAAGATTTGATAAACTTATTAAGTGGCTAAGAACTAAGTTTGATTATGTGATAATCGATACTGCAACTATCGGAAAAGGAATGGAAACTCCTGTGATTTGCAGTAAGTGTGATGGCGCAGTCTTGGTTACGGAAAGTGGTGCTGTTTCCTATAAAAAAGAGCGAAATGCTATAGAGCAAATAAGAATGGCCGGTTGCGAAATTATAGGCGTGGTTATTAATAACAGATAAATTGGGTTGATATGAAAGGAAAGTTATGAATAGAGAAGAATTTAGAAAACTTGCATCTGAGAAAGTGTTAATTTTAGATGGTGCTACAGGAAGTAATTTAATTAAAGCGGGTATGAAAAGTGGAGAATGCCCTGAAAGTTTTATGCTTTCCAATCCATCGGTTCTCGTAAATCTTCAGTCGGAATATGTGAAGGCGGGAACTAATATACTTTATGCACCAACATTTTCTGGTAATAGGATTAAACTAGAAGAATATCATATGGAAGACCAGATTGAGTATATTAATAAAGAACTTGTAGCGCTAACAAAAGAAGCGGCTGATGGGAAAGCCTTAGTGGCAGGAGACCTTACAATGACAGGAGTTTCGTTAGCGCCAGTAGGAAGTATGGAATTTGAAGAACTTGTCAACATATATAAGGAACAGATTTCTTGTATATTGGAGGCAGGGGTAGACCTTTTTGTTGTGGAAACAATGATGTCTTTAGCAGAATGTAGGGCAGCAGTTTTGGCTGTTAAGGAAAGTTGCGACTTACCTGTGATGGTTACATTAACATTTGCTGAAGATGGTAAGACATTATTTGGTACTGATGCAGCCACTGCTGTCAACGTGTTACAGGCAATGGGTGTAGATGCAATAGGAGCCAACTGTTCTACAGGTCCTGATAAAATGTGTGGTATTATCAGTGAAATGAATAGATATGCAAAGGTGCCTATTATTGCAAAACCTAATGCAGGTTTGCCTAAATTGGTTGACGGAGAAACAATGTATGATATGGCGCCAGATGAATTTGCTAAGGAAATGAAGAAAGTAATTGAAGCTGGAGCAACAATTGTAGGTGGATGCTGCGGAACAACGCCTGAGCATATTAAAAGACTAAATGATATTGTGGTTTCATTGGATTATAAGGAAATAATTAAGAAGGTTAATGCCCAAAAGACTTTAGATGTACATGTTCTTACTAATGAAAGGCGTTCCCTAGTGTTTAAGAGTAACGAAAGATTTCTTGTTATAGGTGAAAGAATTAATCCTACAGGAAAGAAAGAGCTCCAAGCTGCGTTAAAAGAAGGAGATTTATCGTTAGTATCTGACATGGCAATTAGCCAGGAAGAACTAGGGGCTAATGTTTTAGATGTTAATGTAGGAATGAATGGGATTGATGAAAAGGACATGATGGTTAAGGTTGTAAAAGAATTAAGTACTATTACCAACCTGCCACTTTCTATAGATACAAGTCATGTGGATATTGTGGAAGCCGCCCTTAGGGAATATCCGGGTAGAGCGTTGATTAACTCTATCTCATATGACGAAAAAAAGACAGATGTTTTATTGGGATTAGCAAAAAAATATGGTGCAATGTTTATTTTGCTTCCCCTTTCTGAAAAAGGACTGCCTAAGAATTTTGCACAACGAAAAGAATTAATAGATTTGATATATAATAAAGCGTTGAATGCAGGACTTACAAAAGAAGATATCATAGTGGATGGATTAGTTAATACTGTGGGTGCTAAGAAGAATGCAGGTGTGGACACATTAGATACTATTGAATACTGTACTAATGAACTTGGGTTGCCTACTACTTGTGGTTTATCTAACATTTCTTTTGGATTACCACAAAGACCTATAGTAAATGCTGCGTTTTTAACTATGGCCATACAAAAAGGTCTTACTATTCCTATAATGAATCCTTCTCAGAGTCTTCTCATGAACATGGCTATGGCAACGGATATGTTAAAAAATTCTCCTGATGCGGACTTGAGATATTTGGAAATGGCAAATGAACACCCTTTTGAGAATGGTGCACAAATTAATTCAGGAATTAATAAAGAACGGATTAATGAAGAAAAAAAGGGCTCTGCTACGGAAAACAAGAAAGAACTGGATGCTAAGAATTCTCTTCAGGTAAAAGAAAAGAATCCATATACTGAAGTAATAAAGGGTAATAAGAATAAGATAATAGACTATGTGAAATTAGAACTTGACAGAGGAGAAAAACCAGAAGATATTATCGATAATATGCTTATACCGGCTATTAATCAGGTAGGTGTATTGTTTGACAGTCAAAAGTATTATCTTCCACAATTGATAGCTTCAGCTAATACAATGAAACTTGCCATTGACTATTTAGAGCCAATGATAGAAAGGAAAAAAGGTGGTAATGGCGATATTACAATAGTGATGGCCACCGTTGAAGGAGATATTCATGATATTGGCAAGAATCTGGTTGTTCTTATGCTAAAGAATTATGGATACAATGTAGTGGATTTAGGTAAAGATGTTCCAGCCGAGATTATCGTTGAAGAAGCAAAGAAGAATAATGCTCAAATAATAGGTCTGTCGGCCCTTATGACAACAACTATGACACAGATGAAAAAAGTGATTGAACTTAAAAATGCACAGTATCCACAGTGCCAAGTAATAATTGGTGGAGCTGTTACTACCCAAGAGTATGCCGATGAGATTAACGCTCAAGGGTATTCTAAAGATGCTCAGGAAGCTGTTGGAAAAGTTAAAGAACTTTTAGAAAGGATGAGAAAGTATGAATAGTGTTGTAGATGTAATTATACCCACTTTTAGACCGGATAGTAGTTTTGAAGAGGTTATAGAAAGGATTAAAAAACAGACAATTGTTCCGGAGAATATAATCATTGTTAATACTATCCCTCGTCCTGTAAAAAAGAACGGGACCAAAGGAAAAGTTATTAATTTTGGTGAAAAGCAAGAACAGGAATCTTTGGATTATATTGTATGCAAGGATGGAGCAAGATTGTATCTGGCAGATAAATCTTCTAAACCACGAATAACTATATATAATATAACACAGGATGAATTTGATCATGGTGCTACAAGAGATTATGCAATTGCTATGTCGGATGCACAGTATATTATGCTTATGAGTCAAAATACGCTACCATTAGACAGACACCTTATTGAGAATTTGATAATGCCGTTTACAGATAAAAGTATAGCATGTACATACGGAAGACAGTTCTGCGGAAAAGATGCAGATGTTATAGAAAAGTATGCAATGGCGACAAACTTCCCTAAACAAGATAGGGTTAAATCAGGAGCTGACTTAAAGAACCTTGGAATAAGAACTTATTTTTGTTCTAATTCCTGCGCCATGTACAGAAGAAGTGTGTATAATGAATTGGGCGGGTTTGATTTTAGAACGATATTTAATGAGGATATGGTATTTGGTGCGAAGATTATAGATAATGGATACAAGATTGCATATGTATCAAAGGCCAAGGTTCGTCATTATCAAAAGTATAATCTGAAGCAGACACTACAAAGAAATTTTGACCAAGGTGTTTTAAACAGACAGTATAAGGAATTGTTTAAGATTACAAAAGGCGGAAATGAAACCTCTTTAGTGTTGAAAGATGCAGTAAAATATCTTGTGAAAACAGGCAATGCATCGCTAGTTCCTCGGGTGCTGCTTATGGATATTATAGAGGAAGTAGGTTATGATGCAGGCTACAATTATGAGAAAATACCTGCTGTATTTATTAAAAAACTTACGATGAATAAAGAATATTGGAGAAGAAACAAGTATTAGTATATGGAAAAATGGTTTATTAAAGATAAATTAGCAGATTTTGCTGCTCTTTCTAAAACTCTAGGAGTAAGCGAAGTACTAGTCAGATTAATGGTTAATCGTGGGATTACCACTTTGGAAGAAATGCGTAAATATATTTATCCGGATAAGGGAAACATGCATTCTCCTTATCTTATGAAAGATATAAAAAAAGCGGTAGAAATTGTAGAAGAGAAATTGTTGAAAAAAGTACATATAAGAATAGTTGGAGATTATGATGTGGATGGCGTAATCTCCACATTTATTCTATATAGTGCTATAAAAAGAGCAGGTGGATGGGTTGATTACGAGATTCCCGATAGAGTAGAAGACGGATATGGAATCAATATTTCCATAGTTTGGGATGCTATTAATGATGGAGTTGATACACTGATTACCTGCGATAACGGAATAGCGGCCATAGAGCAAATTGAATTTGCGAAAGCAAATGGTCTTACTGTGTTAGTTTTGGACCATCATAATATAGTGTTTGATGAGAAGGACGGAATTAGACATTATAAGTTGCCTAATGCTGATGCAGTTGTAAACCCGCATCAGCAAGAGTGCGAATATCCTTTTGAAGATATATGTGCAGGTCAGGTGGCTTATAAATTCGCAGTTGCTTTTTATGAATCTTTGTACGAATTGAAGGCAAAGATGATATCCCAAGGAGATAAGGATTATGGTTTAAATGCTATAAATATTAATGAGAAAGATTTGGAAGAATATCTGGGGATGGCAGCTATTGCAACTATATGTGATGTAATGCCATTGGTAAATGAAAATAGAGTATTTGTAAGAGAAGGTTTAAAAATTATTAATGCCAGTCCTAATATTGGACTTAGAGCACTTATTAATATATGTGATTTGGATGAAGTGAAAGCACATCACTTAGGATATGTTATAGGGCCGTGTATTAATGCTTCGGGCAGACTCGAAAGTGCAAAAAAAGCGATGGAACTTTTTTTGTCAAAAGATTACGAGACGGCTTTGATATACGCTCAGGAACTAAAGAGTATAAACGAGGCTCGAAAGGAGTTGACGGCTAGGGCCGTAGAAGAAGCGGAATTAGTAATAGATAAGAAAGAAGACAAAATGCCAAAAGATAAAGTGCTGGTATTATTTCTTAGGGAATGTCATGAAAGTATCGCAGGTATTGTAGCTGGAAGGATTAAAGAAAGGTACAACAGGCCTGTATTTGTTATTACTCAGGGAAAAGATATGTGTAAGGGCTCAGGACGGTCTATAGAGGGCTATAATATGTACGAAGAGATGACTAAAGTTAGACACCTTTTTGAAAAATATGGCGGTCACCCATTGGCTGCTGGATTATCAATAAAAGAAGAAAACATAGCAAAACTTAAATCAGAATTAAATAAAAATACAACTTTGAACGAGGAAGATTTGGTGAATAGATGCAGTATAGATATTATGCTTCCTATATCACTGCTAAATTTAAAAATTATTGAAGAATTAGATATTATGCAACCATTTGGAAAAGATAATGACAAACCAGCCTTTGTTGAAAAAGATTTGTCGGTTATTAGAATTAGCGTAATTGGGAAGAATAATAATGTGGTAAAGATGAAGTTGCGTAACCAGTATGGGACTATGCTTGATGGAATGTATTTTGGAGCAATCGATGGTATATTGGAGTATATTGAAAAGAAATATGGGGCAGAGGAATTAGATAAAGCATTAAAAGGGCTTACCAACGAGGTTAGTCTTAGTGTTATTTATTATCCGCAGATTAACGAGTATATGGGAAATAAAAGCATAAACATTGTTATTTCTCACTATAGATAGGTTGCTTTTTTCTGTGAAAAAAACTATAATTAATATTTAAGATTTGTTTAAACATAGGTATTAATACATAGGAAGAAATAATGGTTATGATTGGAGTGACTGGTATGGAACAACGAATTAAAATATCATATGATAGTGCGGTTGCAGATTCTGCAAAAGATGTGTTAAATGCAGATAATTCAACAAAAAGTCCGGAAGAATTATATGAAATATTAGTTGATGATATAAGAAAATACCGTCCTTCAACAGATATTTCTTTAATTGAAAAGGCATATAAAACAGCATTACAAGCTCATGAGGGTCAGTATAGAAGATCAGGAGAACCATATATAATTCATCCTCTTTGTGTGGCTATTATTCTAGCAAGGTTAGAACTTGATAAGGAAACAATTATTGGTGGTATTCTCCATGATGTGGTAGAAGATACAATCATGAGTTCAGATGATGTGGCTAAACAGTTTGGAGCTGAGGTAGCGTTGTTAGTGGATGGTGTTACAAAACTGACCCAACTTAATTATTCGGCTGATAAAGTGGAACTTCAGGCAGAAAATCTTAGGAAAATGTTTTTGGCCATGGCTAACGATATAAGGGTTATTCTCATAAAACTTGCAGACCGTTTACATAATATGAGAACTATGCAATATATGAGACCTGAAAAGCAAAAAGAAAAGTCAAGGGAAACCATGGATATATATGCCCCAATTGCGTCAAGACTTGGTATTTCTAAGATTAAGATAGAACTAGATGACTTATCTTTAAGATATTTAGAGCCAGAAAAGTATAAAGAATTAAGCGACAAACTTAGTTTTAGTATGTCTGAAAAGGAAGAGTTTATATCTGACACGGTAAATGATGTTAAAGCACATATTGAAAGCGTTGGAATAGTTGGAGAGGTATACGGAAGAGTAAAGCATTTATTTAGTATATATAAAAAGATGGTTAATCAAAACAAAACTTTTGACCAGATATACGATTTGTTTGCTGTACGAATTATAGTAGATGATGTTAAGGATTGTTATGCAGCGCTAGGTGTAATTCATGATATGTATAAGCCGGTTCCTGGAAGATTTAAAGATTACATTGCCATGCCAAAACCTAATAAATATCAATCTTTGCATACAACTTTAATTGGACCAAGTGGGCAACCTTTTGAGATTCAGATAAGAACAAAAGAAATGCATAAAATTGCTGAATACGGTATTGCGGCGCATTGGAAGTATAAAGAAGGTAAAGACGGTAAGAATAGTGAAGACAGAGAAGAAGCTAAACTTTCTTGGCTTAGACAGATTCTTGAGTGGCAAAAGGAAATGCCGGATAACAAGGAATTTTTAAGCCTTATTAAGAGTGACTTGGATTTGTTTTCAGAGCATGTATATTGCTTTACGCCGTCAGGAGATGTTAAGAATCTTCCAAATGGTTCTACACCTATTGACTTCGCTTATTCCATACACAGTGCTGTAGGAAACAAGATGGTTGGAGCCAGAGTAAACGGCAAATTGGTCAACATAGACTATATGATTCAAAATGGTGACAGAGTAGAGATAATTACGTCACAGAATTCTAAAGGACCAAGTAGAGACTGGCTCAATATTGTTAAGAGTACACAAGCTAAGAATAAAATAAACCAGTGGTTTAAATCTTTAAGTAAAGAAGAGAATATAACCAAGGGAAGAGAACTTATTATTTCATATTGTAAAACTAAGGGTATAACAGTAAGTGATATTGTTAAACCTGAATATATAGAAAGAACAACTTCAAAATATGGATTTAGAGACTGGGATGCAGTTCTTGCAGCAATTGGGCATGGCGGTTTAAAAGAAGGACAGGTAGTTAATAAACTTATTGATGAATATAAAAAGGACTGTCAAAGAAACATTACGGATGAGCAGGTACTAGAGGCTATTAAAGAGCAGGAGAATAAACCTGTAATCAGAAGAAAGCAAAAGGGTGGAATCATTGTCAAAGGAATTGATGATGTTGCTGCTCGTTGTTCTAAGTGTTGTTCGCCAGTGCCTGGAGATGAGATTATTGGATTTGTAACTAGAGGAAGAGGTGTGTCAATTCACAGGACTGATTGTATAAATGTTATGAATCTTCCTGAAATAGACAGGGTAAGGTTAATTGATGCAGAGTGGGCAGAGAATGAATTAAAAGAAAAAGATCAACTCTACACAGCTGAAATCAAGATATATGCTAATAACAGAGTGGGTGTACTCTTAGATATCACAAAGGTATTTACAGAGAATAAGATAGATGTTACCTCTGTGAATGTAAGAACAAGTAAGCAGGGTACGGCTACTATTAGTATGGCATTTGATATAAGAAGCAGAGAACAGTTGGTAAGTTTGGCAGGTAAACTGCGTAACGTGGAAAGTGTTATAGATGTAGAAAGAACAACCGGCTAGTAAAGAAAATGCAATTCGTGGGTTTTTATGAGAGGTTGTTGTAAAAATTTTGATATGGAGGTATAAGATGAAGTTTTTCGAATGGAATGATATTTGTTTTGAGATAGTTAGGGTGGGGATATTGGAAACCAATTGTTACATTGTATACAACAAAAACACTAAGAAAGGCTGTGTGGTTGACCCAGGGGGAGATGTGGACAAGATAATTTCAATTATCAATTCAAATAATATTGAGTTGGAGAATATTTATCTTACTCATGGACATTTTGATCATATATTTGTTGCTGATGAACTAAAAGAGAAGACTAAAGCAAATATTGTAGTGTTTAAAGAAGATGGGCAATTGATGGAAAACAAACACTTTAATTGTGCATATATGGTGGATTTAGATGTATCTGTTAAAGCAGATAGAAAACTAAATGACAAAGAAATAGTGTCTTTCGCAGGTGTGCAGGGAATAGTTATTAATACGCCAGGACATACTAAGGGTTCGTGTTGTTATTATCTTAAGGATGCAAAAGTGCTGTTTTCAGGAGATACATTATTCTTTGAAAACCATGGTAGGACAGATTTGCCTACAGGAAGTATGTCAGATATGGTTCATTCTATTAAAGACATATTGTTTGAATTACCAGAAGATGTTACAGTTTATCCGGGGCATGGCGCATTTACCAGCATAGGATATGAAAAAGAAAATATGGAAATATAGTGTGGAAGAGATTTTACGCAGAATTTGAGGTACTCTATGATTAAAGTAGTTACAGACTTAATAAAATACGAACTAGATATAAGGGCTGTAATTAATCTCTTTTATCAAAATGAAAAAGTGTACTTTAATAAGGATAATGGGGAAGAATATGATTTCCTTATAGAAATCTCTGTAGATGATAAGAAGGTATTAGTAACTATTGTTTCAGATGCAATAAAAGAAACAGTAACGGAAAACTTATCAGATGATTTTAGAACAAATACATGCGAAGACCAATTATTACTTAGGAACAGAGAAAAAAAGAACAAGGTTAAATTGGGACTTTACAAAGGGTTAAGTACCATAACAGGACATAGTAGTAAGTGGGGAACACTAACAGGAGTGCGACCTACAAAACTCATATTTATGGCAAAAAAAGAAGGTATGAATAAAGAACAGATTCTCAGGCAATTTATGGACCATTATCTGTGTGAAGAGTCTAAAACCCGACTAATATTAGAGATTGCTGAATATGAGTATGACAAAGTAGAAGAATATATAGATGAAGATAATTATAGCCTGTATGTGGGAATTCCCTTTTGCCCTACTACTTGTCTTTACTGTTCATTTGCATCTAATCCTGTAGGTGGTAATGAACAGATAATAGAAGAGTATCTTAAGGCTTTGTATAAGGAGATAGAGATAACTGCAGAGTTTATGAAAGGAAAGAAACTAATCTCTTTGTACATAGGTGGAGGGACTCCGACGGCTCTAAATGCGAAACAATTAGAAGAATTACTGAACAAAATTAAAACAGAATTTAATTATGAAGCGAAAAATGAGTATACTGTTGAGGCGGGGCGCCCGGATAGTATTACTTTAGATAAACTAAAGGTGTTAAAAAAATATGGTGTTAATCGAATATCCATTAACCCGCAGGTTATGGATGACGATATATTAAAGGTCATTGGAAGACATCACAGAGTTTTGGATATAATAGATAGTTTTAATATGGCAAGATCTATAGGCTTTGATAATATTAATATGGATATTATTATGGGGTTGCCAAAACAAAACATGTTGGCAGCAGAAAAAACAATAAAAGATATAATGAATCTTAATCCGGAATCTATAACTGTTCATACATTGGCTTTAAAGAAAAATTCTGCATTAACATTAGCCTTAAGTGAATATGAAAATATGCTAGATGAAGATGTGCAGTCAATGACTGATATGGCATTTAAAGAACTAAGATATGATGGATATACTCCTTATTATTTGTATCGTCAGAAGAATATTGCATCTCATCTTGAGAATATAGGATATGCTAAAAGAGGATATGAATGTATTTATAATATATTAATGATGGAGGAAATGCAGACAATAGTTGCCTGTGGTGCGGGAACCATAAGTAAAAAAGTGGGTAATCCAAGGTTAATAATAGAAGGAAAACCAGGTATAATGCCTTCTATTGAAAGATATGATAATCCAAGAAATTTAAAGGATTATATTCAAAGAATTGATGAGATTACTGATAAAAAAAGACATTTTTTCAATAGTGAGTCAAAAGATTAGACTCCATGGAGATTAGCGATGAACACACTAACCACGGAAGAAAATAAAATACTAACGGACTTAAAGGACGCCTTAGAGCATGGAATATTAGTGAGTACTTTAGCATATAACCTTGCAAAAGAACTAGGAAATGATGAAGAATTTTGCTATGAAATGGCTGTGGCAGGAATGCTTCATGACATAGGCAAGTTAAGACTAAGCAAGTATCTGTACGGAAGAATGGATGATGTATTAAAGGTTGAAGAGATAAAATATGTTAGAATGCATTCAACTTTTAGTTATGAAATCTTGCAAGAATATGACTATTCTGATACAATTTTAAAGTCTGTTTATCATCATCATGAGAATTACGATGGTTCGGGATACCCTGGCAATTTAAAATCCGTTGATATACCATATGGAGCAAGGATACTTAGAACTTGTGATGTGTTTGCGGCTTTGGTTTCTGACAGGCCATACAGAGCTGCATTTGATATAGATACGGCAATAGAACTTATGATAGATGAAGTTAAGAATTTTGATATGGAGATTTTTCTTGCATTTACCAGAGTAGTTTATTACGAAGACTATAAACGCCTGATTAAGTTTGACATAGAAGAATACATACATAGAATGCAGGATAAATGTCTGTAAGTTTATAAAATAGTTATATAAGAAGATGGAGGACGTAAAAATGGCAGAATCAATGAAAGGCTTAAAAAGAAGTCACAGATGTACAGAGGTTACATCGAAAAATATAGGTGAGACGGTTACAGTAATGGGTTGGGTTGCAAAAAGCCGTAATAAAGGCGGCATTATTTTTGTTGACCTTCGTGATCGTTCAGGAATTCTTCAACTTATATTTGAAGAAAGTAATACAGGTAGTGAGAATTTTGCTAAGGCGGAGTCTTTAAGAAGCGAGTTTGTAATTGCAGTTACAGGTGAGGTTGCAAAAAGAAGTGGTGCAGCTAACGAAAACCTTGCAACTGGAGATATTGAGATAATTGCAAAAGATATAAGAATACTTTCAGAAGCTCTAACACCACCATTTCCTATTGAGGCTAATTCAAAGACTAAAGATGAATTACGTTTAAAATACAGATATCTTGATTTAAGAAGGCCAGACCTTCAGGCGAATATTATGATGAGAAGCCGTGTTGCAGTTCTTACAAGAGCATTTTTGGAGGAAGAGGGCTTCTTAGAGATTGAAACACCTGTTTTAACTAAGAGTACACCTGAAGGAGCGAGAGATTATCTTGTGCCAAGTAGGGTTCACCCAGGTAATTTTTATGCTCTTCCACAGTCACCACAGTTATTCAAGCAGTTGCTTATGTGCTCAGGATATGATAGATATTTTCAGATTGTTAAGTGTTTTAGAGATGAAGATTTAAGAGCTGACAGACAGCCAGAATTTACTCAGATAGATATGGAACTCTCATTCGTTGATGTTGACGATGTAATTGAGGTTAATGAAAGATTACTTGCTAAGATGTTTAAGGAAACAATTGGCGTTGATGTACAACTTCCAATACAGAGAATGACTTGGCAGGAAGCAATGGACAGATTCGGAAGTGATAAACCGGATACAAGATTTGGCATGGAACTTAAGGATGTAAGTGAAGTGGTTGCCAAGAGTGAGTTTGTAGTGTTCAAGAATGCATTAGAGCAGGGTGGAAGTGTACGCGGTATCAATGCAAATGGACAGGCTGGTATGCCACGTAAGAAGATAGATGCATTAGTTGCATTTGCTAAAGATTACGGCGCAAAGGGTCTTGCTTATCTTGCAATTACTCCAGAAGGTGAGTATAAGTCATCGTTTGCTAAATTTATGACAGAGGAAGAACTTGCAGGTCTTGTTGAAGCGATGGATGCTAAACCGGGAGATTTATTATTCTTTGCTGCAGACAAGAATGAAGTTGTATGGGATGTACTTGGTAACTTAAGACTTGAGATTGCAATAAATCTTGATTTATTAGATAAGAATGTATATAACTTCCTTTGGGTAACTGAATTCCCATTATTAGAGTACAACGAAGAAGAAGGAAGATATACAGCTAAACATCATCCGTTTACAATGCCAATGGAAGAGGATTTACAGTATCTTGAATCTGACCCGGGAAGAGTGAGAGCTAAGGCGTATGATATCGTATTAAATGGTACAGAAATCGGTGGTGGTAGTGTAAGAATTCATCAAAATGATGTTCAGGAAAGAATGTTTGAAGCATTAGGATTTACTAAGGAAGAAGCTTATGATAGATTCGGATTTCTTCTTAATGCGTTCAAATATGGTGTGCCACCACATGCAGGCCTTGCTTATGGTCTTGACAGACTTATTATGCTTATGGCAAAGGTTGACAGCATTAGAGATGTAATTGCCTTCCCTAAGGTTAAAGATGCCTCATGTCTTATGACAGATGCACCAAACCTAGTTGATGACAAGCAGTTAGATGAACTTTGTATAGCAGTAGCCACAAAGGAAGAAGAGGCTGAGGCAAAAAATAAAGAAGAATAATATAATGCAGTAAATAAGGGCGCCTCAGAACAATTCTGAGGCGTTGCTTTACAGTACAATATATGGTTATTTATTGTGAAAAATCTTATAAAACCGTCAGAATGAAAGGAAAGAAA
The DNA here is from genome assembly GCA_017396145.1 of Lachnospiraceae bacterium. Classification (GTDB taxonomy): domain Bacteria; phylum Bacillota; class Clostridia; order Lachnospirales; family Lachnospiraceae; genus RUG11200. The sequence goes on along the minus strand of JAFQMS010000040.1, from coordinate 20,423 downwards.
CTATGGAACTTTGGATGAAAATATTATTTGTATACTTAATCATCGCAAATGTTGTTGCGTTTATGCTTATGGGAGTTGATAAAAGCAAGGCTAGAAACAGAAAAAGAAGAATTAGGGAGAGGACACTATTTCTTAGTGCCATAGTAGGTGGAAGTATTGGAGCGATATGTGGAATGCAAGTGTTTCGTCATAAGACAAAGCATTTTTCTTTTAATTTTGGCATGCCTTTAATATTAATTATCCAGGTGGTAATTGCATTAGTTATAATGTTCTAAAATAAACATAATAAACGTAGGAATAGTTTTTGACTTTATAAAATAAGTGGAAGAATAATATAGAAAAAGAGGAGAAAGGGTATGGAGTTTACGCATTTACATGTACATACTGAATATAGTCTTTTAGATGGCTCAAGTAAAATCCCTGAGTTGGTTTCAAGAGTGAAAGAACTTGGGATGAATAGCCTTGCCATTACAGACCATGGTGTCATGTATGGTGTAATAGATTTTTATAAGGAATGTGAAAAGCAGGGCATCAAGCCAATACTTGGGTGTGAGGTTTATGTGGCACCTAAAAGTCGTTATGATATGACGGCTACAAGTTCTGAAGAAAGATACTATCATTTGGTATTGTTAGCGGAGAATAACATTGGATATCAGAATCTGATGAAGATAGTGTCTAGAGGATTTACAGAAGGTTTTTACTATAAACCAAGAGTTGATAAGGAAGTATTAAGAGAATTTCATGAGGGAATAATTGCTCTAAGTGCATGTCTTGCAGGAGAAGTTGCGGTTAATATTAGAAGAGGCTTGTATGATGAAGCCGTAAAAACCGCGAAAGAATATGAAGAAATCTTTGGTAAAGGTAATTATTATCTAGAACTTCAAGACCACGGAATTCCTGAACAGAGTACAGTTAATCAGGCGTTATTAAGAATAAGTAAAGAGACAGGAATTGAGTTAGTGGCCACCAATGATAGTCATTATATTGCTCCAGAAGATGCAAAACCTCATGATGTACTTCTTTGTATTCAGACCCAGAAAAAGGTTACGGATGAAGACAGAATGAAGTATGAGGGTGGACAGTATTACATAAAATCCCCTGCTGAAATGGAAAGGTTATTTCCATATGCAAGACAGGCGGTTTCTAATACCAGTAAGATTGCAGACAGATGTAATGTTAGCATTGAGTTTGGTAATTACAAACTTCCAAGATTTGATGTTCCTAGTGGGTATAGTGCATGGGAGTATTTAAACAAGTTATGTAAGGAAGGCCTTAGGAATAGGTATTCTACAGATTATGAAAGTGGTAATGTAGAAAAGACAAATGAATTAGAAAAAAGACTTGAATATGAGCTGAATACAATTAACGATATGGGATTTGTGGACTATTTCTTAATTGTATCAGACTTTATAAAATACGCGAAGAATAATGGGATTGCAGTAGGCCCGGGTCGTGGTTCTGCAGCAGGAAGTATAGTTTCTTATTGCTTGGAAATAACAGATATTGACCCTATAAAATTTAACTTGTTGTTTGAACGATTTTTAAATCCTGAACGTCTTACAATGCCGGATATAGATATCGATTTTTGTTATGAAAGAAGACAGGAAGTAATTGAATATGTAGTTAGAAAATATGGAAAAGACAGAGTGGTTCAGATTGTCACATTTGGAACAATGGCTGCAAAGATGGTTATTAGAGATGTGGGACGAGCACTAGACTTACCATATGGATATGTGGATTCTATTGCCAAAATGATTCCTAATGAACTTGGAATCACTATACCATTGGCACTTAAGATGAATCCGGAACTTAAGTCAATATATGAAGAAGATGAAAAAGCACATTTTCTTATAGATATGTCAATAAAACTTGAAGGACTTCCAAGACATACTTCTATGCATGCAGCAGGTGTAGTTATTAGTAAGGAAAACGTTGAAGAATATGTTCCACTTTCTAAGGCATCAGATGATACTATAACTACTCAGTTTGTCATGACAACTCTAGAGGAACTTGGACTTTTGAAAATGGATTTTCTAGGGTTAAGAACTCTGACTGTTATTAGAGATGCTATTAGATTGATTAATGCATCTGGTAAGGAACTAGACATTTCCAAGATAGATTATGATGATAAAAATGTGTATGAACTCATAGGAAGTGGGCGTACAGAAGGTGTGTTCCAGTTAGAAAGTGAAGGAATGAAAAACTTCATGAAAGAGTTAAAGCCAACCTGTATAGAAGATGTTATAGCGGGAATATCTCTGTATAGACCAGGACCTATGGATTTTATTCCAAAATACATTCAAGGTAAGAATTCGGTGGATAGCATAGTGTATGACTGTCCGCAGTTAGAACCTATTCTTTCGCCAACTTATGGATGTATAGTGTATCAGGAGCAGGTTATGCAGATTGTGCGAGATTTGGCTGGATACAGTTACGGTAGAAGTGACTTAGTGCGTCGTGCCATGTCTAAAAAGAAGGCTTCGGTTATGGAACAGGAGAGACAAAACTTTGTATACGGAAACGAAGCTGAGGGTGTAGATGGTTGTGTGAAAAGAGGAATAGATGCAGCTGTAGCAGAGAGGATTTATGATAATATGGTGGATTTTGCAAAGTATGCTTTTAATAAATCCCATGCGGCTGCCTATGCTGTGGTTTCATATCAGACGGCTTATCTTAAAACCTACTACCCGGTAGAATTCATGGCTGCGTTAATGACATCAGTAATGGACAATACAAAGAAAGTATCGGGTTACATTAATGTTGCAAGACATATGGGAATAGAGATATTGCCACCGGACATTAATAAGGCTTATGGAGTGTTTTCTGTTTCGGATAAATGCATTAGATACGGTATGTGTGCCATTAAAGGTATGGGTAAACCCGTTGTTGATGCCATAACTAGTGAAAGAGATGCTAATGGAAAATATACCTCGTTAGAGGATCTTACAAAAAGATTGTCTGGTAAAGAGATTAACAAAAGAACTGTGGAAAATCTAATAAAGGCAGGGGCGTTAGACAGTTTGCCGGGTAACAGAAACCAGAAGATGCATATGTATGCTAATGTTATAGATGCAGTAAATGACGAGAAGAAGAGAACCATATCAGGGCAAATGTCTTTATTTGACTTGGTAGATGAAAGTGAGAAGGCTAGTTTTTCTGGAACGCTTCCAAACCTTCCAGAATACGATAAAGAGACCTTACTAGGATTTGAAAAAGAAGTACTTGGTATATATGTAAGTGGTCATCCTTTAGAAGATTACATGAAGATTTTAGATTCTAATATTACTGCCAGCACTACGGATTTTGAGTATGACGAAGAAACAATGAAAGTAGAAGTTAAGGATAATGAAGTAAAGACCATAGGCGGAATGATAACATCTAAAACTACAAAGATTACAAAGAACAATACAATGATGGCTTTTATCACTTTGGAGGATATGGTAGGCAGTGTAGAAGTAATAATCTTCCCTAAAGATTACGAAAAATACAAAGCATATCTCACAAATGATAATAAAGTTTTCATAACAGGTAGAGTCGCTACAGAGGATGAAAAAAATGCTAAACTTATCTGTCAGAGAATTGTTCCTTTTTCAGAAGTTGCCAATGTGGTATATGTAAGATTTGCTGATATTGAGGAATATACGCAAATGGAAGAGAAAATTACAAATCTCATAAGGGAAAGTGACGGTAAAGATACAATGACAGTTCTTTGTAAGAAAGAAAATGTTTTAAAGAATATGGGGCGTAACAATTCATTTTTGGCGGATGCAACATTTATTAGTAAACTTAAAGGTCTTGTAGGAGAGGAAAATGTGATTGTAAAGGCTGGAAAAATATGAACAGATGAACATAAGGGTTAGTTTGTTGGCAAAAATAAAAAATGAAAAGCAGGTGTAAAAGCCTGCTTTTAAAAGGAGAATTTTTGAGTTGAGTAGTAGAACTAAACGTTTAATTTCATATTATAAACCATATAAAAAACTATTTATAGCAGATATGTTATGTGCCTTTATGGTGGCAGTAATAACATTGATTTATCCGCTATTAATCAGATATGTAACCAATGTAGTTTTGGTTGACTATGAGATAGGCAAAGCAATGACGGTAATTATCAAGTTGTGTGTAGCCATAGTTTTTTTGAGCTTTCTGGAATTTGCATGTAATTATTTTGTGACATATAAAGGACATATGATGGGTGCCAAGATGGAATACGATATGAGAAAAGACATCTTTACCCATCTTCAGAAAATGCCATTTTCATTTTATGATAATCAAAAAACAGGGGCGCTTATGTCTAGAGTGACTAATGATTTGTTTGATATAACAGAGTTGTGTCATCATGGACCAGAAGATGTTGTGATTTCTGTTATAAAATTCGTAGGAGCATTTGTAATACTGATTAATATCAATCTATGGCTCACCCTTATTGTGTTTTCGGTATTACCTTTTATGTTTGTTTTTGCCCTGAAAATGAAAACAAAAATGCATGATGCATCAAAAAAGAATAGGGCAAGTATTGCCGGAGTAAATGCATCTATAGAGGATAACCTGTCAGGAATAAGAGTTGTTACATCATTTGCTAATGAAAAAGTCGAGATAGCAAAGTTTCAGGAGGGTAATAACAAGTGGCTTAGTACAAAAAATGACAGTTACACCAGAATGGGTATGTTTCATAGCGGACTAAACTGGTTTATGAGTATAATTAATGTAGTATTGCTTTGTTTTGGTGGCATATTTATAGCAAAAAACATAATAGATACTGCGGATTTCTTGACATTTATACTATATATTAATAATCTTATTGACCCGATAAAAAAACTGATAAACTTCACAGAACAGTTTCAAAATGGTATTACGGGTTTTGAACGATTTATGGAAATCATGGAATTGGAACCTGACATAAAGGATACAGACATGGCAGTAGATGCTGGTGTGTTAAAGGGAGAAATATGTTTTAATAATGTTGCCTTTAAATACAGTGATGATAAAGAAGAAGTGTTTAAAGATGTGAATCTAAAAATAAATGAGGGAGAATATATGGCATTAGTAGGAATGTCCGGAGTTGGAAAGACGACCCTATGTAATCTTATACCAAGATTTTACGAACCCACAAATGGTAATATTACCATAGATGGGAGTAATGTGAAAGATTATACATTAAAATCCTTGAGAAGAAATATAGGAGTAGTGGCGCAGGATGTGTACTTGTTTGCAGGGACTGTTCTGGAAAATGTAAGTTATGGTAGGGAGGATGCTACTTATGAGGAAGTGGTAAAAGCGTGTAAAAGTGCCAATGCTCATGAGTTCATAATGAATCTTCCAGACGGATACAATACTTATATCGGACAAAGAGGGGTGAAACTCTCAGGTGGACAAAAACAGCGCCTAAGTATTGCCAGAGTATTTTTAAAGAATCCGTCAATACTAATATTTGACGAGGCTACTTCGGCACTAGATAATGAGTCAGAAAGAATTGTAAAGGACGCTTTAGAAAGATTGGCACAAAACAGGACAACCATAGTAATTGCTCACAGATTGTCTACAATAAAAAACGCGAATACTATTGTTGTATTAGGTGAAGAGGGAATTGTAGAACAAGGCAGCCATAAGGAACTTATAGAAAAGAAGGGGGCATACGCAACTTTATATAATACTAATTGACTTATTTAGTATAGTGTGGTATTATTTAGGAGCATAAGTAAATATGCGTAATTTATATTTTGGAGGACACAAAATGAAAGGTACAGTTAAGTGGTTTAACAACCAAAAAGGGTTCGGATTCATCTCTGATGAAGAAGGTAATGATGTATTCGTTCATTACTCAGGACTTAACATGGAAGGCTACAAGACACTTGAAGACGGTCAGGCTGTAGAGTTTGAAGTTGTCAATGGTGCTAAAGGGCCACAGGCTACAAATGTTACAAAATTATAATCAAACAGTTTTCAGTGTGCCTTTTTCTCATATAAATTTTAGGGTTTATTAAAGAAATAGCAATATTGTATTAACGAAGTTGATTTAGGCTATCCAAGGATAGCCTTTTTTAATTTATTTATTAAGCGCAGCAAACGGCTGCACCGCAAGTTTGCTTGCATAGGTGCAGACAATTGCTGGGCAAAGGTTATGAGCAAGAAGCACGGAGTGCTAGAATGGAGAAGAATATGAAATTAACAATATATCCAGATAACATAGAATTAGAAGTAACTTCCGGGGCAAAACTTATGGATATTGCCAAGGAGAATAATATAGAGATAACCACACAGCCCTGCGGAAATGGAGTGTGTGGAAAATGTAAGGTTATAGTAAATGAAGGTAATACAAGTCCACTAACCATTAAAGAAAGAAAGGTATTAACAGAAGAAGAAATAGAGGCAGGAGTGCGCCTTGCCTGTTCCTTCAAGATGATGGAAGATACCAAGGTGTTTAGAGTTAATGCAAAAGTATTAGAAGAAGAGAAGGAAGTAACGAAAACATTTGCAAGTGATAATGGTAGATATGGAATCATAGCAGACATAGGAACAACTAATGTAGTGTGTGGACTCTATGATTTGTCAAAAACTATGGATACCCAAGAAGAGAATCTGTTAGAGACAGCCAACCCACAGAAAATAATGGGTATGGAGATTGTAGGTCGAATAGCATTTGCTAACAATGAAAAGAAATTGGGTCAAATGCAAAAGATGGTTACAGGCTGTGTTAATAACCTTATTAACAGACTTACTAGTGAAGATAAGTCGATAAATAAAAAGAACATTAAAAAGATAGTAATATGTGGTAACACCACTATGATTCATATGTTTTTAGGAAAGGATGTTACAGGACTTGGAGTATATCCTTTTTCAACAGGATATATGGGCGGAGAAGTCTTAAGTGCTAAGGAGTTCATTAATGGTGTATCAGAAGATGCGAAACTATATGTACCCCCATTTATAGGTGGGCATGTTGGCTCAGATGCACTTTGCTGTCTGTATGGTAGCGAGAGGGAAAAATCTGAGAATAGAGATAAAACAAAGTTAATAGTGGATATGGGAACTAATGCAGAGATTATCCTATGTAATAAGGATAAGGTGTCAGCGTGCTCAGCAGCGGCAGGTCCAGCCTTTGAAGGAATGGGACTTAGATATGGTTCTAAATATATAGATGGAAGTGTATGTAGCGCAAAGTTAGCCAAGGATAACATATTGGAATACGAGATAAAAGGAACGGGGATTATAAGAGAAGATGAAGAAAGTATGTCTAGCGCAAAGAGTATATGTGCTAGTGGAATGATAGATATACTAAGCATATTAAGAAAATGTGGTGATGTAGACTTCTTTGGAACATTTAAAGAAAAGGATACTACTTTAAAAGGCGTTGATAAAGAACGCCCATGCTTTTATCTGTCTAAAGAGAATACTAGAGTGTGTGTAAGTCAGGCGGATGTAAGAAATATCCAGTTAGCAAAATCAGCTGTATTAAGTGGAATACTTACTTTACTTGATACTGAAAATGTTAGTTTGGAAGAAGTGGATGAGATAGTACTTACAGGAGCATTTGGAAATGGAATTAATGTAGCAAATGCTATGGATATTAAATTACTTCCTAAAATAGAAGAAAGTAAGTATGTATTTGCAAAAGACTTGGTGTTAAGGGGAGCAAAGGAGATTATTTATGGTGATAGTGACAAAACTATAGAAGATATGATTGAACGTGCAAAGAATATTAGGCATGTGGAACTTGGGCATATAGATATGTTTAAGGATATTTTTATTGATAATATGAATGTTTAAGGCGAACCCACATACCATTTTCTCACTTAGTTGCACCCGCAAATGCAAGCTTGGTTACTATAGAATGACACGAGAGGAATTAGATAAGATATTCCAACTAAGTGATGATAAATCAGGTAGAGGACGATATGGTTTCTTTGAGACTGAAAAAGAGATGGAGTTGTTATATGTTGATGGAGAGGTAAATCCTAAACTATTGGAAGAGTTGAAATAAGTTTTAAGGTATAAAGATAAGATTAGATTATAAAAGAAGGAGACAGTGATTTGATGCTGTCTCCTTCGTTGTATATATTTAAAACTATAGAATTCTATTTTGTTCCGTATATTCTATCCCCGGCATCCCCAAGCCCAGGAACAATATAACCATTTTCGTTAAGACACTCATCAAGGCAACCGATGTATATATTCACATCTGGATGAGCCTCTGTAAGTTTTTTGACACCTTCAGGTGCAGCAATTAAACATAAGAAATGAATCTTTTTAATGCCTCTATCTTTAAGGAGTTGTATTGCCGCAATAGCAGAACCGCCCGTTGCAAGCATTGGGTCAACAACGTATATCTCTCTTTCAGAAGCATCGGTAGGTAGTTTACAGAAGTATTCAACAGGCTCTAATGTTTCTTCATTACGATATAAACCAATATGTCCAACCTTTGCACTTGGGATGAGATTAAGAATACCATTTGCCATATGAAGTCCGGCACGAAGTATAGGAACAATACATAACTTTTTGCCTTCGATTTCCTTGACAACAGTCTTGGTTATAGGTGTTTCAATCTCTTTGTCAGTTAGGGGAAGGTCTCTGGTGGCTTCATAGCAAAGAAGCATGGCAACTTCTGCAACTAAGTCACGAAACTCTTTTGTTGTAGTTGTTTTGACTCTCATAATACCAATTTTGTGTTGGATTAATGGATGGTCAGCGATGAAAACATTACTCATATTGTACCTCTTTCTGCAACAATATTGCTTATAATATTTCATATATTGTATATTATATAGATTAGAAATGTGTCTTATCCTAAAATAGTATATCAAATTATCAAATAATAGTCAAAAATTATATTGACTTTTTACCTTGTTTTGCTAAAATTATTCTATCTGATAGAAGTACTATTATCTAATAACGAAGAGCATTTCGTAATAAATCGTTTTCGGTATAACCGTTCATAGGAGTAGTAATGTCTAATGTTTTTAGAAAATTAATGCAAAAAGAATTTGGCATTGATAATTATTTAAAATATTTCTTCCAGTACAGGGAGATTATCTATGGAAGTCATGCTGATGAATTATCCCAACCCCAAAAGCAAGAAGTTTATAAAGATATGTATGATATAGTGATAAGAAAAGACAAACAATCACTAATCACGATGAAAGAAAGAATGGATAGCGCCGTGGCAATGGCCTTTGGTATTACAAGATTCTTTGCAGTAGTAGTCTTTGCATATATTTTAAGTCTACTGGTGCTTTGTACTGTTGATATTCAAACTTCATTGTTAATAGCAGGAATCCTGGGAACTAGTTTTTGTTTTGTTTGCAAACTGGTGGAGTATATGAATAACAGGTGTTGTTTCGTGGATGTAGCATTGTTTAGTGTATATAAAGAAGTACTTTTAAAAGTGTTATTGGAACAAAAATAATAGTTTAGATTAGAATAGTTTTGTTTCCACGTGTGCGCGGCAAAACTATAAAGGATGCGCACGCGTAGATAGGAGGAATAATGGAGAATAAATTTGAAGGAATGCCTATAACTCAGTTAAAGGAACTTGCTAAAGAATATGGAATAAAGGGCGTTTCCGCAATGAAAAAAGGAGAACTTGTTGAACTATTAACTAATGTAGAGAATAAAATGAACGAATTGCGAAAAAGCAGTGTGAATAAGGACACTACAAAAGATAGTAACAAGGATAGAAATAAGGAACAACCTAAGAATACTGTTAATAGAGAAGATAAGAATTTAGAACAGGTAAAGGACCCTAATTTAGATAGTGGAGAAACTAAGATTGGCATACTAGAAGTGTTGACGGAAGGATATGGATTTATAAGATGCGATAATTTCCTTCCGGGAACAGATGATGTGTATGTCTCGCCACAACAGATAAAAAGATTTAATCTCAAGACAGGGGATATAATATGTGGAAATACTAAGGTAAAGATGCCAACTGAAAAGTTCAGTGCACTTTTATACATAAAAACGGTGAATGATTTGCCTGTCTCAGAGTCGGTTAAGAGACCAAAGTTTGAAGAATTAACACCAATATTTCCAGATGAAAGAATCAGACTTGAAAGTGATGAAAAATGTGTGGCAATGAGAATGGTTGACCTTGTGGCACCTATAGGAAAGGGCCAAAGAGGTATGATAGTATCTCAGCCAAAGACGGGTAAAACAACCCTTTTAAAACAGATAGCAAAAGCAATTACAAAGAATAATCCAGAGATGAAGTTAATAATTCTCCTTATAGATGAGCGTCCGGAAGAAGTAACAGATATTAAGGAATCTATTCAGGGAGAACAGGTTGAAGTTATATACTCAACATTTGATGAGCAACCGGATAATCATAGAAGAGTATCAGAGATGGTTATTGAAAGAGCAAAAAGGTTAGTAGAACATAAGCAGGATGTTGTTGTATTATTAGACAGTATCACAAGACTTGCCAGAGCTTATAACCTTACAGTGTCTCCAAGTGGTAGAACTCTTTCAGGTGGTCTTGACCCAGCAGCTCTTCATATGCCAAAGAAATTCTTTGGTGCAGCAAGAAATATGAGAGAAGGGGGAAGTCTTACAATACTGTCAACTGCACTTATTGATACGGGAAGCAGAATGGATGATGTTGTATTTGAAGAGTTTAAGGGAACCGGTAACATGGAATTAGTTCTTGACAGAAACCTTTCAGAAAAGAAGATATTCCCTGCAATTAATATGGCAAAGTCAAGTACAAGAAGAGATGATTTGTTATTTACACCGGAAGAAGCAGAAGCTTCACTTATTATGAGAAGAGCATTAAGTGGAATGAAGTCTGAAGAGGCACTTGAACAGATAATTAACATCTTCAAGCGTACAAAGAATAATCAGGAGTTTATAGCAACTATCAAAAAAACAAGATTAGTATAAAAATATTGTTGCATTTAGTAAAATGCTATGATATAATTTCAAAGACTGCGAAAAGCAGATGTTGGTTGGTATCAACAAATATAGCGAAGAGGTGAAAAAGATGAGAGAAGGAATACATCCAAAGTACAATCAGGTAGAGGTTGTTTGTAACTGCGGTAATACTTTTACTACAGGTTCAACTAAAGATTCTATCCACGTTGAAATTTGCTCAAAGTGCCATCCTTTCTATACAGGACAGCAGAAAGCAACTACAGCTCGTGGTGCTATAGATAAGTTTAACCGTAGATATGGTTTAAATCAGTAGTATAATACTGCATTATTTTGTGAACAGTCAGGTTGAGGTTATAGAAGTTTAATCTCAACCTTTTGTATTAGAATTACGGAGGCAATATGAAATCATCTGGAATTGGCGGACAGGCAGTAATGGAAGGCGTAATGATGAAGAATAAGTCTGAGTATGCCGTTGCTGTAAGAAAATCTGATAATAAAATAGTAATAAAAAAAGATAAAGTAAAAAGTGAGGAAGACAGACCAAAGTTTTTTAGACTTCCTGTAATTCGTGGTGTTGTGAATTTTGTAGATTCACTTATGTTAGGTGTGTCAACTCTTACATATTCAGCAAGTTTTTTTGAAGAGGAAGAAAATGTAGAACCGACAAAATTAGAAAAGGCGTTTGCTAAAGTATTTAAGGATAAGGCAGAAGCCGTAACAATGGGTTTTTGTGTAGTGCTTTCTCTTGTAATAGCAATTGGAATGTTTATGATACTTCCTATGCTGATATCTAATTTCTTAGGCGGGAAAATAACTAGCACAAATCTTCAGATATTAGTAGAAGGTGTTATTAGAATAACATTATTTGTTCTTTATGTAATGCTTATTTCGTTGATGAAGGATATAAAGAGAACATTTATGTATCATGGTGCGGAGCACAAGACCATTAATTGCATTGAGCATGGTCTTGACCTTACTGTGGAGAATGTCCGTAAACAATCTAAACAACATAAAAGATGTGGTACAAGTTTTCTACTTATAGTAATGTTTATCAGTGTTATTTTCTTTATGTTCATTAGATGTGAGACAGTTTGGCTAAAGATAGTAATTAGATTATTACTTGTGCCTGTAATTGCAGGTGTTTCATATGAGTTTTTAAAACTTTGTGGAAGAAGTGAGTCAAAGATAATTAATATTCTTAGTAAACCAGGTATGTGGCTACAAAGACTTACTACAAGAGAACCAGATGACTCTATGATAGAGGTTGCTATCGCTTCAGTTGAGGCTGTATTTGATTGGAAACCATATGTTGAAGAAGTTAGGGCCGAGAAGGAAAATAGAAAAAAACAAAGAGCGCAGGAAAAGAAGGCTAAGAGAAGAAGTAGTAAAGAAGATTTAGATAAGGAAAACAAGAACTTCTATAACAACTATCGCCAAGATGGATATGCAGAATATGACACTGACGAAGATGAAGTAGATGAGATTTTAAATGCTCTTGATAAGATGTTTATAGAAAAAGAAGAGCAGGAAGGGGAATTTGAGGCAAAACCTTCCGTAGACAGTGAACCAATGTTTAGAAGAAATGCTAATAGATATCTCAATCAAGGATTGAAGAGCGATGATGCTAAAGAACCTTCTAGTGAAACTGTTGAGGAAAATGCAGTAGAGGAAACTGTGGCAGAAAGCAATAGCGATGAATCTAATGAAACAATAGCCCAGGAGAATAATACACAAGTTGAGACTGCAGATAATGAATCAGTAGATAATGAATTAGAAGAAAACAAAGATTTAGATGATGAAACTGAGACTGAGGATGATGTAGAGGAAACTACAGAAGATAAAGAGCAGCCACAGGTTAATAAGCAGGATAACTCAAATCAGAATAGAAACAACAATAACAGGAATAACCATAAGAATGGAAAGAAAAAGAGAAGAAAGAAAAAAAGATAATTCTCACACTATAAAATCAGTTTATTGTGAAACTGTAGAAAAGTTTAAAAATGTAGAAATTGAAGAAATCGACTCTCAGGTGAAACTCCTAATGGAGCACTGTTTTGGAGTAAAACCCATAGATTATGTGTTAAATCCTGATAAAGAATTAGAATCACAAAACTATGATTATTATATAGAATGTGTTAACAAAAGATGTGATAGGATTCCGTTACAGCATATAATAGGAAAAACTAATTTTATGGGAATGGATTTCTCGGTGAATGAGAATGTTCTAATACCAAGGTTTGATACAGAGAATCTGGTAGAAAAGGTTTTAAAGATATGCGAAGGTAAAAAAGTCCTTGATATGTGCACAGGTTCGGGCTGCATTATTCTATCCATTGCAAAACTTGGGAAGATTAAAAGCGGTATAGGCATTGATATCAGTGAGAAAGCCCTAGAGGTTGCACGACACAATAAAGAAATGCTTAGCATTGATAATGTAGAATTTCTTCAAAGTGATATGTTTGATATACTAGAGAAAAACCCATGTAATAACAAAGGGTTTGATATTATAGTTTCTAATCCACCATATATTCCAACAGGTGAGATTGAAAAACTAATGAGGGAAGTGAAAAATCACGACCCTTTTATTGCCCTTGATGGCAAGGAAGATGGATTGTTTTTCTACAGAATAATTTCTAGGGAAGCAAGGAAGTACCTTGTGGAGAGTGGAGTTCTTGCTTTGGAGATTGGGTATGACCAAGGAGAGAGTGTGCCACAGATTTTGAAAGCAGACGGATATAAAGATGTGAGGGTATATAAAGACTTATCGGGGCTTGACAGAGTTGTGTTGGCTAATATATAATGCAAAGCGTTTTTGTGTGTAAAGATATTTTAGATAGAAATAACTAATAGATTAGTATGGAGGCAGTATGTTTGACAGATTAGAAGACATTGAAGCAAGATTTGAAGATGTTGTTATGGAACTTGGTAATCCGGATGTAACAAGCGACCAGAACAAGTTTAGAAAACTTATGAAGGAACAGACAGAGCTTTCCGCTATTGTTGAAAAATACAGAGAATACAAGGCTGCAAAGGCTGGCATAGAAGACAGTCTTGCAATGATAGAAGAAGAGACAGATGAAGAGATGAAAGAACTTGCTAAGGAAGAACTTGCACAGTGCAAGGAGACTTTAGCACAGACAGAGAATGCTCTTAAGATTCTTTTATTACCAAAAGATCCTAATGATGAGAAGAATGTTATTGTGGAGATCCGTGCTGGTGCAGGTGGAGATGAAGCGGCATTGTTTGCAGCAGAAATCTATCGTATGTACACTCATTATGTAGAAGAAAAACGCTGGAAAGTAGAAGTTATGGAGATGGACGAAATTGGTATTGGCGGTATAAAGAATATCAGTTTCATGATTAATGGTAATGGGGCATATTCTGTAATGAAGTATGAATCAGGTGTTCACCGTGTACAGCGTGTACCGGAGACTGAATCAGGTGGTAGAATTCATACATCTACAATTACAGTTGCAGTTATGCCAGAGGCTGAAGAAATAGATGTTGTAATTGATGAAAAGGATATAAGAATTGATGTTATGAGAGCATCTGGTTGTGGTGGACAGTGTGTTAATACAACTGACTCGGCAGTTCGTCTTACACATATTCCAACAGGTATTGTTATATATAGCCAGACTGAAAAGTCTCAGTTACAGAATAAAGACAAAGCATTTGCCCTTCTTCGTACAAAACTTTATGACTTAGAGTGTCAGAAGGCTCATGATGCAGAGGCGGAAGCTAGAAAGAGTCAGATTGGTACAGGTGACCGTTCAGAGAAGATTAGAACTTACAACTTCCCACAGGGTAGAGTAACAGACCATAGAATTGGACTTACACTTTACAAACTTGATAAGATTATGAACGGTGATATTCAAGAGATTATTGATGCATGTATCACAGCTGACCAGACAGCAAAACTTGCTAAGATGAATGAAGAATAATATATAGACAGACGGACTTTGGCGAGAGCTTAAGTCCGTTTTTGGATAGTTAAAAAGTTATAAGGATGGAGAGTAACATGAAGAATCTAAAGAATCTAAAGAATCCAAAGAATCCAAAAAATCCAAAGAATCTAAAGAATTTTAAGTTATCCAAGGGTTTAAAAATAATCCTTGCTATTATCGTCGTATTGGCATTGGTATTTATAATAAAGGGGGCTGTTGTAATTATTAGCGCGTATTTTATGGATAAAGCACCATATGAGAATGCATCAGGTATAGACAATTATAATAAAACAGATATTGTGGAAGAACATGGTTCAGACTTAGATAGTGAAATGCTTATTTTCCCAGATGATACTGACAATATGATAAAACCAACATTTGAAGCCAAACTAAAGAAAGGCTTCTTTGATACAAAAGGATATATTATCCTGCAGGCAAGGTACAATGAGCAGGATTATGAAAAAGAAGTAGATAGAATATCCAAGGTGGAATGTGAAGTATCAGATATAGTACTTGGAGTTAGATATGATGATAAAAGTTATTGTTTACCTGCTTATGTTGCTATAGACGGAAAGAGTAATGTGTATGAATATGCATTAATGGATGATAGAAAATGTGAAATAACATATCTTTTGCTAAGTTATCCTGAATCTGAAGAACTGGATGAATACAAAGACTATTTGAAACTAGATGAATCTGAATATAAAGGAGAAGATACATGGGATAAATTCTCTATATATTCTAGACATTTTGAAGATGGTGAATATATTGAATATTCTGATGAGAAATCTTAAAAGATTTCTTGTTAAAGTTTTTGCTGTTATTCAGGGTGTTTTTGATTTACAAATGAGAGTTTTCGGCTTAAAATATTAGCATGGGATTATGAGGGTGTCGAGAATTACTATTGTGCGATAACTAGGTAAAGATTGCTTCAGAATGGAGATTATTATGCGAGAACTGTTTGTATTAGATAGAAAAAACTATAATCCTAATGGTTCAGTGGGAAGAAGACCATCTGTAAGAGGTATTATTATTAGAGATGGTCAGATTGCTATGATGTATAGCAAGAAGTATGAATACTATAAACTTCCAGGTGGTGGAATGGAAGAAAATGAATCCTATATTGACACTTTGATTCGAGAAGTGCGTGAAGAGAGTGGATTAGTAGTTAAGCCAGAGACAATTAGGGAATTTGGATATGTTAAGCGAATAGAAAAGGGAAGAATTGAAGATATTTTTATTCAGGAGAATTTTTATTATACCTGCGAGGCAGAGGAAGGGCTTGTGGCACAGGATTTAGATGATTATGAAGCAGAGGAAGAATTTACTTTAGAGTTTGTTACTCCTGAAAGAATAATTGATATTAATGAGAATGGCAATCATCTTGAGAAGGAGGGAATAATTACATTTCAGGGGATGATTGCAAGAGAGAATAGAGTGATTAGAATGGTTCAGGAAGAACTTGGAATATAATAATTTATTTATAGTTATAAATAGTACAATTTATGAAACTAGGAGGAAGTAAAAATGGCATGGTATGATGAGGCTGTTTTTTATCACATTTACCCATTGGGGCTTACAGGAGCACCAAAACAAAATTCTTATGGAGAACCTAAGCATCGTCTAAATACATTGCTTCCATGGATTTCCCATATTAAAGAGATTGGATGTAATGCAATATATATTGGACCACTTTTTGAGTCGGTAGGACACGGATAT
The DNA here is from genome assembly GCA_017396145.1 of Lachnospiraceae bacterium. GTDB lineage: Bacteria > Bacillota > Clostridia > Lachnospirales > Lachnospiraceae > RUG11200. The sequence continues at coordinate 3,897 of JAFQMS010000040.1, read as the reverse complement.
GAGACAACAGATTATAAGAAGTTAGACAGTAGACTTGGAACTAATGAAGACCTTACCAATTTTGTGGCTCAGTGTCATAAGCAGGGAATTCGAGTTATTTTAGATGGAGTATTTAATCATACTGGTCGTGATTTTTTTGCATTCCAAGACATTAAGAAGAATAGAGAAAACTCTCAGTACAAAGACTGGTACTGTAATGTGAATTTCTGGGGAAACAATTCTTATAATGACGGATTTTCTTATGAAAACTGGGGTGGATATGACCTTTTGGTTAAACTGAATCAAAGAAATCCAGCGGTTAAGGATTATATATGTGATGTGATTCGGTACTGGGTTAAGGAATATGATATTGATGGTATTCGTCTTGACGCAGCAGATGTTATGGATTTCGAATATATGAAGGCTCTTCGTCATGTGGCAAATGAGGTGAAACCTGATTTTTGGCTTATGGGAGAGGTTATTCATGGTAATTATTCCCGTTGGGCTAATGAAGGAACCCTTCATTCAGTAACAAACTATATGCTTCACAAGGCATTGTATTCAGGTCATAATGACCACAACTATTTTGAGGTAGCCCATACTATTAAATATGTAAGCAATATGGTTGGCAATAAACTTAATCTATATAGTTTTGCTGATAATCATGATGTGGAGCGTATATACACAAAACTTAATAACAAGGCTCATTATGTACCAGTGCATGTAATGTTATATACTTTACCAGGTATACCATCAATATATTATGGTTCGGAATTTGGTATTGAAGGTCGTAAGGAGAAGAGTTCAGATGATTCACTAAGACCAGCATTGAGATACGAAGATTATAAGGATTTTGTGTCAACTAATGCTTGTACTAAGTTAATTGCAACACTTGGTAAACTTCGCCAAAACACTCCTGCGCTATGTTATGGTGATTACAAAGAATTAGTGCTTCAGACAGGACATTATGCTTATGCAAGAAGTCTTGATGGAAAATCAGTTATTACTGCTGTTAACAACGCAGACTATGAAGTGTATCTTGATTTGCAGGCAGGTAACAGTGGGGAATATGTAGGTGTGTTAACTGGCGAGAAAGTTACAGTGAGTGGTGGACACATTCATGTAAGAGTTCCTGGAAATAGTGGCGAAATCTGGATTCCATCTGAGATGATGAATGATAGTTTTGCACCAGTTAAGACAGTAGAGATAGAAAAAACTACTGAAGTTAAGGTAGAAGAGCCAGTAGTTGAAGAAACTAAGATGGAGACTGTAGTGGAACCTGTAGTAGAGGTTGTGGAGCAATCAACAGTTGAGGAAACTGTGCCTAAAGTGACTCAAGAATCGGTGGTAGAAACACCTGTAGTTACAGAAAGGGAAAAGGCAGAAGAGATTAAAACTGAAAATGTAGTTGTTGACTGGAACAAATCTTACGAAGAAATGTCAGTGGAAGAACTACAAGAGGCAATCCTTGAAAAGATGAGAAAGAATGGTCCAGTAACAGAATATATGCTAGGAACAGTTCGTGAGAACACACATCACGGGTCTTTAGTTAATTGGGTTAAAAGTTTTAATTAATGAAAAGATATTGGGAAAAAGCGCTTCGTTGAGGAGCGCATTTCCTTTAAATATGGGTTTTTCAAAGGAAGGATAAGATTATGAGGTTTAAATACTGTCCCCATTGTGGAAAAGAATTAATAAAAAAAGAAATTGGCGACGAAGGTCTGATACCATATTGTGAAACATGTAAGGTTCCATTGTGGGATATGTTTACCACAAGTGTTATATGCGCGGTGGTAAATGAATATAACGAGATTGCTCTTATCCAGCAAAGCTATGGACCAGAGAAGAGGTATGTGTGCGTTGCTGGCATTATGAAACTTAATGAATCTGCAGAAGATACAGTGATAAGAGAAGTTAAGGAAGAGATTGGACAAGATGTTAATGAAGTCAAGTTTATAAGAAGTTATCCGTATGAAGCAAAGGAAATGCTTATGTTAGGATTTAGGGCTAGTGTTAAAAAGCAGGACTTCGATTTGTCTGGGGAAGTTTCGTTAGCTACTTGGGTACCATTTGACGAGGCATTAGGTAAACTTAGAGAAGGCAGCATTGCATGGCAATTAGTGAAAGAAGTTGTTGAAGAAAACAATGGATGGTAATAAAAGAATTGGCGTACATGCAATGTTAGTGTTCTTTGAGCTAAATGGTGTTGTACTTAATTACACCCAAAAAGAACTATATGAGATGGTACTTGCTGTGGCAGCAGGTAACCTAAAGTATGAAGATATGCTTCAGTGGGTGGTAAAGCATCAAGGTTAGTAGAGGGAAGAACAGATTGGTTTCTAAAGGATATGCAAAATAGGAATACGAGGAGGCGTCTATGATGAACTACAAAAAATATGTAATGACAGTATTAATGTGCTGTATTTTGGTATTAACTTCTTGTGCTCAGGAAAAAGGTGCAACTGCAAATAAGACTACAGACAAAAAGCCTGTGGATATTGTCACAGGAGATAATGCGAAAGAAGATGAAGACACTAAGGATAACGAGGTGGAAGATGTTGTTGCAACAGATGCTCCTACCCAAGAACCTACTAAGGAACCTGATAAACCTGTTGAAGAAAAACTCTTAGAGGGTTTTTATAACTGCGTTAAGAAAGAGAATAATTTTGTTAGAGTTGATTTTGAGATAAAGAAGAAGGAAGATAATTATATTGCGTTGTTTTATTCTCAGTACACCCCTGTGGATGTGTATGATTATACCCAGGTTTTCCATGGAGTAAAATTAGAAGATGATACATATGAGTTTACATGTGAGGATGAAAAATATGCTATTACATGGGATGGAATGGATCAGTTAACAATTACGGGAAATGAGTTTGGTGGTATATATGAGCGTGGTGTCAGAGATGGGTATGGAGAAAGTGAATACACAGTTAAAGAAATTCCAAACTATGTGTCTGATAAAAATGTAGAGGATGGAATCGAATTAGACGCTACACTAGGACAGGCAATTAGAGCAGAACTAGATTTGTCTTTAGACCATGTTCTAACATATGATGATTTAGAGAGTGTTACATATCTTGCTACATGGGATTACGAAATAGTATCACTTAAGGGAATAGCCTATCTTAAAAATCTTGAAGAGATTCGTATGGGAACAAATTATATTTCGGATATTGGTGAGATGACAAAGTTGTCCAATATAAGAGTTATTGATATTGGTTATAGTTATGTAAAGGACATTCCTGATTTTTCACAGTGCTATAAACTTAGTGAATTGTATTTAGGTGGAAATATGATTGAAGATTTATCTTCAATAGCTAAAATTCCTAACCTGGAATTCTTAGATGTTAACAATAACTTTATTACTAGTATAGAACCGCTGAAAAATGCAAAAAGCCTTAAAACTCTCTGTATATATGACAATTGTATTTTGGATTATAGCGCTGTGGCGGATTGTGGCTTTCTAGTTAATGCTTATGATAATTGTGTACAGTGCACATTTGATGATGCATTAACTTTAGAAAAACGTTCTAAAGAAATTGTTGCAACATTTCCAAAAGGTGTATCCGAACTTGAATTAGAAAAATATATTTATAACTATATCAAGGATAATATGTACTATTCAGAAAACTTACGTAGTACTAATGCCTTTGGATATTATGGAATAATGGAAGGAGCAGGAGTATGTGGTGATTATGCCGAGGCCTTTGCCTTGCTGGCAAATCATGCGGGATTAGAAGCAATTGAATGTGGTAGTGATACACATGCTTGGAATATAGTAAAGGTTGATGGAAAATACTATCACTGCGATGCGTTGTGGGATGAAGATGTGGAAGAATGGACGCATTTTAATAAAAGTACAGGGTATATATCTAATTTGCCTTCTCATACCCATGATGTGAGAAGATATCCAAT
>JAFQMS010000039.1 GCA_017396145.1 Lachnospiraceae bacterium | reverse complement strand
ATTGGTCAATATGTACTTGGTCGGATGCTTACCTTCATAATTACATTTTATAGTAATGTGGCAACTGATGGTTGTATTAGTAATGGAGGATACTTCTACAGTATCCTGCCATTGCTGTGTTAGAGTGTATATGATACTATTATCTAATATCTTTAACCTCTCTGAAACTCTGTGAACCGTTCTCTACGGCGTTGACATTTACACTCTTACTTACAGAGTCTCTCCATATGCGTGATAGGCCATTGTTCTGTATAGGTGCATTAATAATTAATGTCATAGGTCTTTTTTGTATGTTATATCCTTCCAATGAATTGAATAAGCAGTTTCTGCTGCATTATCAAGATACTCTTGTAGGAATTTGAATGGAAAAGGGTAAGTCATCATTTCATTCCAACGCCCAAAACCAAATTTTAGCATCTCACAGATTTCAAAGATATGCTGTTCTATGAGTTCTGGACTTTCTTTATGAAGTATAAATATACGTCGAGCACGAGGCATCTTATCCATTTTAGTTTTTGGAGTAATCTTCATAGATTCACTATTAGTTCCCGAAATATAGGAATATGAAGAGTTTGGCTCTCCATCTATACCCTCAGTTTTCCAAAGATGGAAACCTATGTAACCACGAAGATAGTTATGAGCAACTTTCTTTCGTTTGAACATAGCAACAGTTTCTCCATCATTCGCAACTAGACTATATGCTTTATCAATCAGGTTCACATCTAAAATCGGTATTTCATCTGTATCGACGATAAAATATACATTGCCGTCTTTTATTAATGCCATATAATCCCTGGCTCCTCGTATCTTATCGTAGTCGAAATACTTTAGCTTTTGAGAAACAAAATCTTCAAAGTCCACACCCTGATTATCTTGTGAAAGCCCATATTGTTCGATTGCAATATTTTCTTGTTGGTTGATTTTCAATGATGCACCATGAACATTACCATGATTGATTTTGTATCTGATAGCATTCCAACCCTCAAGCATATCTGCCAGAGGTTTAGGCATTACTCTTTTAGCTAAACTATCCTTTACAATTAGTTCAATGAGTATTCTTCTTACGCTGGAAGTATCAAGCAAGTCAAGCTTCTCATCTCCATAAAATGTAATATGTTGGAGGGCATTACTGTTGTTTAACAATCTTGTCATGGACTGAGAATACAGAGTTGCCTCACATTCTTCTTCTTTTGGCTCACATAATTTGATTATAATATCTTCGGGCGATGGCTTTTTGGGAAAAACAAGATTACCAGTCATAATTTCTTGTGCTTCCTTCATAAAATTCGAAATAACAGACTTGGATCCCTTTGTTTGAAATGGATCTTCAAATGAGATACTTCTTCCTGAAAGATACTCTTGTACAAGTGCCAAGATTCCATCTTTAGTTTTGCATTCATCATAATGTATGACCTGGGAATCTGTGAAGTTTACCTCTAACATTCCTTTGTACTCATCATTAACAGATTCTACAACTTGCCAGATAACGTATAACTTTCCATGAGCATAATCTTCTACATTATATGGCCAATAAGGAACAAGATTTCTATTATCCTTGAAGTTCTTCTTCTGTATGAAAAGTTTCTTTAGATCATACTCACCACTTTTCACGCTTTTAATGATTATTGGTTTTACGGCTCCTCCTGACCAATAATCACCATCAAAATCTTTGGCAATCTGAAACGTGCAAGTTTTGTGCTTTAT
>JAFQMS010000038.1 GCA_017396145.1 Lachnospiraceae bacterium | reverse complement strand
CAATTCGGCTTTATCATCAATGAGTTTATTATATCGGTCTGCCAATTCGTTGTATTCCTTTACCATATCCTCCAATTTTTTGTTAAGTTCTTCTTTTTCCTGCTCCATTTTCTTCTTATATTCCTTTGCAGACAATCCGCCCTGCTTCTTTTCTTCGGTTTCTTCGTATTCGTCCATGTTAAATCCGTGATTTCTTAAAATAATCAGCATAAGTTTATGTATAGACGTGATAAAATCTCTTGTTATCAATGTCAGAAAAAGGATTGCTAATTAAAGCAATCCTTCCAACTCATTAATACTCTCTATAAAGTGTTTCTCCACAGGTGAAATCTGCTCGTCATATTTCGAGACATATTTCTCATATTCTTTATGTGCTTTCTCAATAGCCTGTTTATGCGTCACTTTTCCTTTTGTAACCAGGATATCTCGTCTGGTCATCTTTAAATAATCATCTATTGTTTCCAACCAATCCTTCATATACATAGGTTCCTGTGCCAACGCCCGCACCTCTGCGATGTCTAAATAAGCGGTTACTATTTTGTTTAATGCATCTATTTCCTCACTATTTAAATAGTTTTTGGCAATTTCCACATCTGCCCGTTTAAGCTGCTTTCCTTCCCATGAAGTAAGACCCATATTTTCACTATCAGCATTTGCCCGTTCAAAAATAATTTCAGCAGCAGTATGCTTGTGTGCCGCCCAATGCATTTTATTTTGCACCTGCTTAAAAAACAAAACAGAACTTTCTGCCTTCGGATTATAATCTATACTGGTAGCATAAATCTCCAGAACCTTTCTCCAAAACACCTTTTCCGAAGAACGGATATCTCTTATTCTGGAAAGCAATTCGTCAAAATAGTTACCACCGCCAAGTCGCTTCAAACGATCATCATCCAACGCAAACCCTTTGCGCATATATTCTTTCAAAACATTAGTTGCCCAAATACGAAATTGTGTGCCACGCAAGGATTTTACTCGATAACCGACAGAAATGATTACATCTAAATTATAATATGCAATTTGGCGCGTAACCACTCTTTCTCCTTCGTTTTGAACTGTTGCAAAAAATGCAACAGTTGCACTTTCTTTCAACTCACCTTCCAGAAAAATATTTTTTATATGCCGTGAAATTGTAGATTTATCTCTCTGAAACAATTCTGCCATTTGGTCTAAAGATAACCACACCGTATCGTTCTCAAAAGTAACTTCTACCTTTGTTATTCCATCTTCCGTTGTATACATCAAGATATTCGAATTTTGCAAATAGACTCCTCCACCTTTCTGACTCTGTGTAGTGAAACGTAAACCTTCTACACCTTAAACCGGTATCCCACGCCCCATCCCAGAATCGCTTGTCGATTCTGCGCGCGTATGCGCATCTGCTGACTATATGGGGCAACACTTCTTACACCTTAAAGCGGTATCCCACGCCCCATATAGTCTCTATATACTGTGGCTTTGATGTGTTCTCCTCAATCTTTTCTCTAATCTTTTTAATATGAACAGTAACTGTTGCGCAGTCATCACCAATAGCCGGCATTCCCCATATTGTCTGATATAATTCCTCTTTTGTAAACACATGATTAGGATGCTCCGCAAGATATGTAAGAAGGTCATATTCTTTCGTGGTGAATATTCGTTCTTCTCCGTTAATAAATATTCTTCTGGCCGTTTTATCAATCTTTATACCACGGATTTCTATTATCTCATTTTCCTTAATTCCTTGTCCCACCAAGCGCTCATAGCGGGTAAGGTGCGCTTTGACTCTTGCAACAAGTTCGCTAGGGCTAAAAGGTTTAGTTATATAATCATCTGCTCCAAGTCCAAGTCCTCGAATTTTATCTATATCATCTTTCTTTGCAGAAACCATAATTATTGGAATATTCTTTACCTCACGAATCAGGCGACATATTTCAAAACCATCCATTCCAGGAAGCATTAAGTCCAAAATAATGAGATTATATTCTTTATTAAGTGCCTTATCAAGTCCTAAGTTTCCATCAGTTTCTATATCTACAATAAAATCACTAAGTTCCAGATAATCTCTTTCTAACTCCGCAATTGCAAGTTCATCTTCAATCAACAATATTTTACTCATTCTTGTCCACCATCCTTTTTGCTTTCATTGTTTTATCCGGTCTGATACTTTTTATTTTCGCCTTTTTAGAAACAAAATTCCCTCTACGCTTCTCTCCATATTTTTTTCCTTGTCTTTTTTTCTTCTCAACTTCTGCTTCTATACTGTTAAAGTCCGATTTTAATGTAAAGAAAACTGTTGTACCTACATTTTCCTTGCTCTTAATCCAAATCTGTCCTTCATGGTCTTCTATTATTTTCTTTGCTATAGCAAGTCCCAAACCAGTTCCTTTTGCCGAAGAATGACGAGAAGCATCCGTTCTGTAAAACCTATCAAATACATATGGTAAATCCTGCTTTGCAATCCCCTTTCCATTATCCTCAATTTCCACTCTGATTCCCTTATCCTCTTCATACAACCTAATATTAATAATACCTTTTTCTTTTTGAATATACTTCAAAGAATTGCTTACTATATTACCAATTACTCTCTTAACCTGCTCTGGGTCAGCAATTACCTTAACCCCCGGATTTAAGTAGTTAAAAAAGGACACTCTAACACCTTTAACTTCTGTATCTAAGGCTATTTCTTCCATACAGTCAGCAAAATAATCCTCTACACTTAACTCCTTGAAATTATATGGCATACTGTCGCAGTCAATCTTTGAGTACAACGAAAGTTCATCCACCAAAAGAGTCATATCATTAGCCTTACTATATATTGTCTTCAAATACTTTTCCTGCTTCTCCCTTGTGTCAGCAACTCCGTCAATAAGACCTTCCGTATACCCCTTTATAGCCGTAAGAGGTGTTTTTAAGTCATGGGAAATGTTACTTATCATTTCTCTTGAATTGTTCTCATACAACTGTTGCTTATCTATGTACTCCTTAAGTTTAATTCTCATCTGTTCGAAATCTTCGCATAATGTTCCAATCTCATCTGTAGTCTCATCCTTTATAGAGAAATTAAGTTCCCCATCTCTAATCCTTTTAGATGCACGACTCAGACCATTTAGCGGGCGAAGCATACTCTTATATATCCACAAGATAAGAATTACCGCTGTGAACAAAATAATGCAAATAAGAGTAACTAATACCTGTATAGCCATAAACTTTATCTGAGGAATCACTTTATTAAGATTCGTTATTATTATTGCACTAGCCTTTGTACCATCACTCATTTCAAAATCTTTTTGTTTATATAGGCAGGGAAAACGCCCTCCCAGATAATAACTTGGAGATTTTTCGATGTATTTGCCATAACTTGGTATGGGCTGGTCTATTCTTTCAAATATCTCTTTATCACCAATATATGTATACTCTTCTTCAGTTCTTACGACAAGAAATGAATGCGCGTTTTTCATACTTTCATTTAACTCATCAAGAAACTGGACATCTGCAAACTTGTCGGGTTCTTCCTCAATAACTTCCAACATTTCCTCAAAGTAATTACCAGCAAGTTTCTCCAATATTCTAAGCGGGTTAGTTATTGATTTTACTGAGCCATCTTCTACGCCATATTCTTGCTCAATAGCAAAATCCTGATAATTAATTATGATAAATGCCCCACCTACACCTAGTACTAATGGGACGAATAGCAAAATAAAAATACTTGTTAAAATTCTGTTTCTAAGATTCATGTACCCTCCACGGCTAGGTATATTAGTTCTTTTTAACCAAAAACCTCTCTTGCCACGTTTAAGCATATGTCTCATTATAACATAGTTTAACAAGTATTTATATAAAGTATTAATTACATAGTATAAACTTTTAATTAATTATTCACCAAGATATGCCTTCTTAACTGATTCATCATTCATGAGTTTCTTAGCATCGCCCTCTAAAACAATATTTCCTGTTTCTAATACATAAGCTCTATCTGCAATAGAGAGCGCCTTCTTGGCATTTTGTTCTACTAGTAAAACAGTTGTACCTTCACTTTTAATCTTCTCTATTATATCAAATATTTCATTAACATATAACGGAGAAAGGCCCATTGATGGTTCGTCCATTAATATAATCTTAGGTTTTGACATCAACGCTCTACCCATAGCAAGCATCTGTTGCTCACCACCTGAAAGAGTACCTGCTATCTGGTTTCTTCTTTCCTTAAGCCTTTCAAATCTGTCATAAACCATCTCAAGGCTGTCCGATATCTCCTTCTTATTACTTCTTGTATATGCTCCCATCATAAGGTTATCATAAACTGAAAGTTCCTGAAAAATTCTTCTTCCTTCAGGCACATGGGCCATACCCATTGATACTATCTTATGAGCTGGTACACCTTTAAAAATGCCTCTCTCATTAAGCACTTTTCCATCGAATTCTATCTTACCTTCCTTAGCCTCTATAAGACCTGTAATTGTATGAAGAATTGTGGTTTTACCGGCACCATTTGCACCAATTAAAGCAACAACCTCTCCTTCATTAACATGGAAAGAAACGCCTTTAATTGCCTGAATTAATCCATAATATACTTTTAAGTCTTTTACTTCTAATATTGCCATACTAATCTCCATTCCAAAGCGTTTACCCACACTTTTGCATTAAACGTTTCTTTTCATCAACCACCAAGATATGCTGTTACAACTTCAGGGTCACTAAGAACCTTATCGGTTTTACCTGCCGCAAGAATCTTACCAAAGTTAAGTACTGTAACCTCTTCACAGATTCCACTTACAAGTCTCATATCATGTTCTATCAATAATACTGTCAGTTCAAATTTATCTCTGATAAGACGAATAGTATCCATTAATTCCTGAGTCTCATTAGGATTCATTCCCGCTGCCGGCTCATCTAATAGCAAAAGTTTAGGATTAGTCGCTAGCGCTCTTGCAATCTCTAATTTTCTTTGCTTACCATATGGAAGATTGCATGCAAGAAAGTCCTTCTCTTTATCAAGTCCTAAAATCTTTAAAATCTCTAAGGCTCTTGCGTTCATTTTCTTCTCTACCTTCCAAAATCTTGGAAGTCTGAATACGCCTTCAAGCGTACTATATTTCATCTGATTAGTTAATGCACATTTTACATTATCTAACACTGTTAGCTGATTAAACAATCTTATATTTTGGAATGTTCTTGCAACCCCAAGGGAATTAATCTGAGTTGTCTTCTTACCTTCCAAATGTTTGCCGTCAAGAACTATATTTCCTGCGTCTGGCTTATAAACGCCTGTAAGCATATTGAAAACTGTTGTTTTTCCGGCACCATTTGGTCCAATAAGACCATATAACTGCCCCTTTTCTATGGCAAGGTTAAGTCCTGCCACTGCATGAAGTCCACCAAAGGAGATTTCTAAATTCTTTACTTCTAATAATGCCATATTATTCATCCTCCTTTTTCTGTGTCTTATTTTCACACTCATCTGGCAAAGCTTCCTCAACTAAAATGCCTCTAACTATAGCGCCTTCGTCATCTTGGACATCTTTATTCTCTTGAACATCTTCATCTTCTTGGACATCTTCATCTTCTTGGACAGTGGATGTTTCTTTAGATGCCTTAGTTCTCTTGCCAAAAAGTTTTTCCTTAAGTCTTCCAAAAGCAACTTCTCTTGCTCTAATTACTGCCGGAGAACTTGTATATATCATCATAACGATTAAAACAATTGCATACATAAGCATTCTGTAATCGTTTAATTCTCTAAACATTTCCGGAAGTACATAAATAACTGCTGTTGCAATTACTGAGCCTAACATGTTACCAATTCCGCCAAGTACCACAAATACGAGGATAAGAATGGATTTGTTGTAGTCAAAATCACTAGGTGAAACTATTGCATAATTATGAGCATATATAGCACCTGCAACACCTGCAATTGCTGCTGAAAGAACAAATGTCATAAGTTTGTATTTTGTAACATTAATACCTATTGATTCTGCTGCAATTCGATTATCTCTTATTGCCATAACTGCTCTACCTGAGCGTGATTTAATAAAGTTAAGGATTATAAATAACACTACAATGATTGTTACTGCACATATTGTAAAGGTTGCAACTCTTGGCATCTGACTAATACCCATTGCACCGTTAAATATAATCTTTCCACCAGTCTCCATTTCAAGTTCAGTTGCACTTTCCATACTAAAATGCAACCCTTTTTCATCTATTCCAAGATATATAGCATTGAAAAGATTTTTAATTATCTCTCCAAAAGCAAGTGTCACTATGGCAAGATAGTCACCACGCAAACGTAATACCGGAATACCAATAAGAAGTCCGGCAAAGGCTGCCATAACCGCTGCAAATATTATTGCTATAATAAATAAAGTCATCTGGTCTTCTTTTTCAGAGAAAATCTCTTTATACTGACAATACTTTGTTATAAACGCAGCGGAATACACTCCAACGCTCATGAATCCGGCATGTCCAAGACTAAGTTCTCCTGAAATACCAACAACAAGGTTTAAAGAAAGCGCCAACACAATGTAAAGACATAATGGAATCAATAATCCCTTCATCTGTCTTGTGAGCATTCCACCTTCGCTCATATAATTTAGGATAAAATATCCTGCGATAACAACCAAATATGTACTCACATTTTTAATATCTATTTTTTTAAGGAGGTTTTTCTTATCTCTGCTCATATGCCACCTACACTTTCTCATTAATCTTCTTACCTAATATACCTGTAGGCTTAATAAGAAGAACAATGATAAGAATTCCAAATACTATTGCATCAGATAATGTAGATGATATGTAAGTCTTACTAAGGCTTTCAATAACTCCAAGTAAAAGACCACCAATCATCGCCCCCGGTATAGAACCGATTCCACCAAATACAGCCGCAACAAAGGCTTTAATACCTGGCATTGCTCCTTTATAAGGATCCAGCGCCGGATATGATGAAAAATATAACACACCAGCGATTGCTGCCAAAGCAGAACCAATTGCAAATGTTATAGAAATAGTTCTGTTAACATTAATACCCATTAACTTAGCAGCGCCCTTATCCTCAGAAACAGCCTTCATAGCTGTACCAATCTTTGTCTTGTTAACGAAAAGAGTAAGTACAACCATAATTACCACACAAGTCACTATTGTCACTAAAGTGTCTGCCTGAATAACAAGTTTGCCATCAAATAACGAAAGATTATCCATCTTTATTACTGACTGGAAAGTCTTTGCATTAGCACCCCACTTTAAAAGTGCAACATTTTGAAGAAGATAACTTACACCGATTGCTGTAATCAATACTGCTAATGATGAAGCACCTCTAAGCGGTCTATATGCCACAAACTCTGTTGTGACTCCTAAAAGCATACACGCAAATATAGCAAGTAAGATTCCTGCAATATCTGTGTATCCCATATAACTCATAGTAGTATATGCTACAAATCCGCCTATCATAATGATATCACCGTGGGCAAAATTAAGCATCTTAGCAATTCCGTACACCATAGTGTAGCCCAATGCAATTATTGCATAAACACTTCCTATACCAAGTCCAAGTATTACATACTTTAAAAAACTCATGTCATTCTCCATTCCGCAGTTGCTTTTGTCTGGTAAACTGCAAATTCTAAAAAATCCTAACAAGTATTTATTTTATCACGATTACACGATTATTTCCATAGTTATTTTTATAAAGTAGGCTTTTTCCCGGCTCTTGATCTGCCCTTTTTGCTTTCTTGGCAAGTTCTTCTCACTTTTTGACCTACTTTCTTGGCAAGTTCTTCTCACTTTTTAACCTACTTTCTTGGCTTGTTCTTCTCACTTTTTGACCTGCTTTGACCTACTTTCTTGGCAAGATTGGGCACTATACCCACACTTTTATGTATAGTGCCCAATTTAGCGCCTCATCCTACATCTTCCTCATAATTCTTTTTGCATTTTGGGTACCATTGCAACATAATCTTCCATAGTGCCCAATTCTGACCTCTTTTTTGGGCACTACCACTCCACAAACCTCCGCCTTTCACTTTTTTCCACTTCCATACCCCAAATCTTGCTCTTTCTCTATCGCAAAGGCAAGCGCTCTCTCCTTTCTTCTATTGATACACCACTCCACAAACCTCCGCCTTTCACTTTTTTCCACTTCCATACCCCAAATCTTGCTCTTTCTCTATCGCAAAGGCAAGCACTCTCTCCTTTCTTCTATTGATACACCACTCCACATCACACAATTTCCCTGCAAACCACGGTAGACAAATTTCTCTTTTGCTGCTATAATAGATTACAACTTTTTCTCGTATTACATATCTCTTTATTAAAACTTACGCCCTACAAAGGTCATCAAGAATTCACCATCAACTCTTATTCCAAAACTATTTTCAAGAAAGAAGGTAATAATAATTAACAAGTCAACTCTACAATCAACTCTAAATCTTATTGACAAACAAATCCAAACAATTACTAAACAACTTAAAACTCTCCCTGACGGAGACATTTATTGCACACACAACGGCAAGTATATTAAGTGGATTCACCAATTCGACCAACATAAGTCATATATCCCCAAGAAAGATTATGAATTCGCCAAACAACTTGCAACAAAGAAATTTCTCTTATTAAAGTTAGAAGAATTAACACAAGAAAAACAAGCTATTACTAATTATCTCAAGAAATCTCCCGCCAGTTGCAAATCTCAGGAACTTCTTATGAAGCCAGAATATGCCGCTCTTATTAAAGACTCTTGCAGTTCTTTTTCACAAGCGCTCCTTGATTGGATAAATGCTCCTTACAGAACAAACCCACACCACCCAGAATCTCTTACGCACAAAACCCAATCCGGTATATTAGTGCGTTCTAAATCTGAGGCAATTATTGCAATGCTTTTATCTCAACATAACATTCCTTTCAGATATGAATGCGAGTTAGTTTTAGGCCCAATAACCATATATCCCGATTTTACCCTCAAACATCCATCAACAGAAAAGACCTATTATTGGGAGCATTTTGGGTTAATGGATAATCCAACTTATTCTCACAATGTATTAACCAAATTGCAGACCTACATATCTTATGGAATAATCCCCAACGCAACACTTATTACAACATACGAAACTAAAGCCCATCCTCTTACATCCGATACGGTATCTGATATCATCAGCAAATATTTCCTTGATTAAGTGCTAAATAAAACCCCCACCAACATTTTTCCAAAACAGACTACTGCCAATCGCTCCTTCCAAATAACAAGGCGACCGCCAACTCATCCCTCCCCCTCTCCAAAAAAACAGGCGACTACCAACTCACTCCTTCCCAAAACCAGACCATAAATCCAGTAATCAGGAAGTTATTCATTGTAATCACCTGTCTTACTCGTTACACTTTTAAATTGTTCAACTCTGTACTAACACCCCAAAAACCACCCTAAAACTAGTTATAGAGTGGTTCTTAGATTATTACTTTTAATACTTGATTTACTATTTCACCTTAACAGTCTTTACAGCTGACCAGTTAGAATAAACCTTAGTTGCTTTACCATCTATAGTTGCTGTCTTGTATGTTCTGATTCTTACATAGTAGGTTTTACCTGATGTCAAACCACTAATAACCTTGCTTGCTGTCTTGTTGTTTGCAACCGTTACTGTCTTTGCGCCACTGAAACTCTTATACACAGCGTACTGAATCTCATAACCTGTTACCTGTTCAGTGATTGCCTTCCATTTCACAGTCATCTGCTTTGTTCCTGCTGTTAAGGCAGCGATAAAGGTTGTCTTTGGCTTAATTGTAAATGTAAGCGTCTTAGTTCCTGTATAGTTTCCTCTTCCTGTCAAAGTAATTGTTGCTTTTCCAGGTATCTTAAAGTTGCTATAGGTTGCCTTGTAATCCTTCCAGTTAACAAGTGCCACCTTTGAACCATTAATAGTTGCGTATGCATTTACAACCGGCTTAATATACTCGCCTGTGTATGTAAATGATGTCTGGTTAAGACTTGCACTACATTTGCTTAAATTAATAGGATTAATCTTATATGTCTTTGATACACTTCCGCTATAGTTTCCTTTAAGCTTTACTGTTACCTTATATGTTCCTGCATTCTTGCATCCGCTTGAATAAGTTACAGTATAGTTTGTAGCTGCTAATGTAGTTGTTCCATTCTTTACTGTTACTGTTGGCTTTTGCACCTTACCATTATAAGTATAAGTTGTCTTACTTAATGTTACTGTTGGTGTTATTGCCTTTGCCTTTATTGTGTATGTTGCTGTTGCACTTCCACTATAATTACCTTTAAGCTTTACTGTTACCTTATAGCTTCCTGCATTTGTACATCCACTTGCATATGTTACTGTGTAGTTTGCAGCCGCTAATGTAGTTGTTCCATTCTTTACTGTTACTGTTGGCTTTTGCACCTTTCCGTTATAAGTATAAGCTGTCTTACTTAAGGTTACTGTTGGTGTTATTGCCTTTGCCTTTATTGTGTATGTTGCAGTTGCACTTCCACTATAGTTACCCTTAAGGGTTACTGTTACCTTATAACTTCCTGCATTTGTACATCCACTTGCATAAGCTACTGTGTAGTCGGCTGATGACAACACATTCTCTCCATCCTTCACAGTTACTGTTGGCTTTTGTACCTTTCCATTGTAAGTGTATGCTGTCTTACTTAATGTTACTGTTGGTGTTATTGCCTTTGGATTAATAGTAAATGTCTTCTCTACTGTTCCCTCATAGCCTCCCTTACCTGTAACTATTACTTTTGCTGTTCCCACATTAGTATTATTCTCATAAGCTACTGTGTAGTCTGTACCTTGCGCTAACGCTGTTCCTAAATAAGATACTGCCACTGTAGGTTCTTTCCCTGTTCCATCAAATGTATGTGTATCAGGTGAAACAACCACATCTGTATCTGCTATGTCAGTTCCTACAACACGAATAGTCACTTGGCTTTCTATGGTCCTATAATTAGCTTTAACTATCTTATAATATACCCTTGTTTCTCCTGCCTCTGTTCTTTGTGGTGCCTCTGCCACATACTCTCCATCGTATTCTGCTGAGTATGTAATTGTTGCTCCATCAGGTAATCCTGTAACTGTTACTGTATGTGGATTGCCATCATATACACCATTATAGCCTAATACAGTTATTCCCGTCATTTCGAGAGGCATAATTGTAAATGTCTTCTCTACAGTTCCGGAATACAACCCTGTTCCTGTTACTGTAACTAAAGCAGTTCCTGCATTAGTATTATTAGAATACTCCAAAGTATAGTCTGTAGTCTCTGTTAATGTCGTATCCCCAAACATAACTATTACTGTAGGAGTCTTGGCAGTTCCATCGTAATCAACACTTGAGTACTCTAATGTAACCTTATTTGCCTGAAGTTCTTTTCCCCCAATGGCAAGTTCTTGTACATCACTGTTACACTTTGCTTCTGTGTTAGTCTTAACAATACTTACTGTAGTCTTTCTCCAAGAATCTTCAATAAGGATGCGACCATTGCTGTCTGCATTTTTTGCTATGCCATTAACAGTATATGAAACATCTGCTTTAAGACCAACAATATAATCTCCAACTGCTTCGCCAGCTGGCTTAGTTTCCTTAACATATACCTTACATGTCTTTTGGAAGTTTCCCACATCGGTCGTAACTGTCACATTATATACTCCAGCATCTGCATAAGACTTCGCTTCAACGGTTGCCTTTCTGGTATTGTCTGACTCATCATCATCTTCTGTTAACAATATATCAGAAGAATCATCACTCCACTCTACATCACAATTATCTGCAGTATCTGGCAACACTGTTGCTGTAAGTGTTGTGCTCTCATCCTTATTAAGGATAATTTCCTCTTTATCAAGGTTTACTCCTGTTACAGGATTTTTATATGTAATTGCTCCATAATTAATCTCAAATGTAGCACTTTCACTTCCAGAGGTTACCTTAATCTTAGCTGTTCCAGCTGGATGTATGCTAGTTGCCGTACCTGATAAACCAGCACCATCTACTGTAATTCCATCTGGAAGTGGAGCACTGGCCTCTGCCAATGCAAACCCATATAAGCCCGTTCCACCTTCGCAACCATAATACCAGTAAGGATTCTTATCATAACTATCTCCCACCTTAATTGATTCTTCATCAAAGAGCGGGCTATCCATAAACCT
>JAFQMS010000037.1 GCA_017396145.1 Lachnospiraceae bacterium | reverse complement strand
CTTTTTCAATCAACTTACGAGCATTTTCAACACGAACGTTATACATACCTCTTGCGCCGATAGGGAATACAAATCCTTCCTCACGGTATGTAATTTCGCCAACGCCCCAACGCAGTTGAGGGATTTCAACCTTATTAACGTAATAAAGTTCGGCTTGGAAAGGTGTTTTTGTGCCTTGGATTTTTTGGATGATTCTCTTGATAAACGGTGTTTCGCATGTTTCAAGAATGTGAAGTCCGGCTCCAAGCTCATCAGAAGCCTCACCATTCATATAGAAAACTGCGCCCTGTGATTCATTGACAATAACAACAGAACCTGTATTGAAATCTCTGATAGGACTTTTCCAAACAAGATCCTCATTATTACCGCCGAAACGAATTTCTTCTCTGATCTGTGCCATAGTAGATTCCTCCCATTTATAATTTTTTTAGTTATTTATGTAATCACATTTTTGAAGGAAGAGCAACATAATCTGCATTATGTAGTACTGCGGTAATTAACGACGAAATATATACATATACAAACTTGATATATTCCCTGAAAAAGGCATGACAAAAAAAGCTTTTCCAAACCTTCGTAAAAAATGAAAGAGGAAAGGCTCTTTTTGTCGTGTTCATCTGCAAATTTTTCTTGAACCTTTTTGCAAAATGCGTCTAAAACCATTGAATTTTAAAGGGATATGTGCCATAATAAAATGTAAAATTATACGGACTTCTGTGACGACAACAGAAGATTACAACATAATGCAGATTATGTTTCTATGATGTTTTATATCTGCATTATAGGATTAAACGCATACTTTCCATACGGTGCTTGTGTTCCGCGCCCGTTGAAATAATGTAAATGCGTGTTGTGTTAATATTGCTATGACCGAGGATATCTGCCAACTTGGCGATATCCTTTTCTATTCCGTAAAAGGTTCTGGCAAAAAGGTGTCGAAGGTTGTGCGGAAACACCTTGTTCGGTGAAACACCCGATTGCTTACAAAGTTCTTTCATTTCTCTCCAGATGTTGCTACGGTTCATAGCTTTACCACTTTTCGTGACGAAAATCATTCCCGAACGGATATCGTGCTCTTTTGCGTACCTTAGCAATTTTTTTCGAAGAGCAGATACAATAAACACTGTTCTTCTCTTGCCTTTGCAATATACAGTCGCTTCGCCTTGCCTTGCTGCTTCTACGGTAATAAACGATACCTCACTGACGCGGATTCCCGTCCCGCAAATCGTCTGGATCAAGAGAGACAGGCGTTCATTCCTCTTATCATCTGCTGTTCTTACAAGCGATAGATATTCTGCTTTTGTCAGTTCCTCGTTTTCTGAGCAATAGGCTTTCTTTTGCACTTTAAACTGCTTAATACAGCAGTCCTCCCATCCGGCAAAGCGTAAAAAGGAATTGAGCGCCGCTATCATCGAATTGGCACTTGCCGTGGCGTATTCTTTTTCCAAAAATGCCTTGTATTCAATGGTTAACACCTTGTCAATCCCCCTTTCTTCTGCGAAGCACCAAAAACAGCGCACATCACGCACATACTTTTCTACGGTGTGTTTACTTTTTTCGTCCTCTTTTAGCATGGTTTCAAATGCGTTCAGCATCCCGTCTGTCATTCGTCGTTCCATCATCACTTATACCTCCGTGACCTTTCATTTTAACATGGATTTGTGTAGAATTTTTCATTCCACTGTATAAGTAATACGCGATTTTTTTGGAAGTTTCAAGAAAACTTACTTTTGAAAGGAACGATATAAATTCCCACCAGGGACTAAATGAACACAATTATTCAATGTATTTGTGTTACGATTTCTGATATTCACAGTAGTCGTTATACTTGCATGACCTAATAAAAGTTTCAAAGTTTCATAAGGCACTTCTTTCTCTTTCAGCCTCCCACTCGTTAGCACGCTTAACTACAAGTTTTGTAGTTCTCACAATACTTTCGTGTGTATATGGATTTCCAGTCTTAGCTGTGAAAACAAAACCCTTATAACCATCTATTGCTATGTCATCTCTTATTCCCATTTGCTTTTGATACTTCTTCTTTTTTTACGCAAAAAGACCCATAGCCCTTTCGGACTATGAGTCTAATATCCACTTTACATATAAAAAGTTGTGTCAAATTTGAGTCAAACCCAATTCTCCAACTTCGCAAAGCCCCTAAAATCAAGGCTTACTCTACAGTGTATGGCATTATTGCGATATGTCTTGCTCTCTTAATTGCTACTGTAAGAGCTCTCTGGTGCTTAGCACAAGTTCCAGTAATTCTTCTTGGAAGAATCTTACCTCTTTCAGATACATATCTCTTTAACTTATTAACATCCTTGTAATCAATTACAGCTGCTTCTGAATCTGAGCAGAATACGCAAACTTTTTTTCTTCTACGAGCGGCTGCTGGTCTTCTCTTCATTCCATCGCCCTTGTCATTCTTATTATATGGCATTACAATTACCTCCTAATATTAGTTGAATGGTAACTCTTCTTCAAGACCTGTTGGTATATTCATAAACCCTTCCGGTGTACCACTTGGTGCACTTGCAGGCTGTGGCTGATAATCATTGCCTCCAAAGTTTGTATTAGAAGCTGCTGCCTTGCTCTCTGCAAACTCAACTTCTTCTACTACAACATCTGTTGTATATACCTTCTGTCCTTCTTTATTAGTGTAGCTTCCTGTCTGGATTCTTCCACAAACAACAGCTTTGCTACCCTGTCTAAAATACTTTTCAACAAATTCTCCAGTCTTACCGAATGCAACGCATCCAATAAAATCTGCATTTTGCTCGTTACCATTGTCTTTTCTAGCAAATCTTCTATCTACTGCAAGAGTAAATCTTGCAACTGCTGTTGAGCTTTCGCCCTGTGAGTATCTTACTTCTGGGTCTCTTGTGAGACGTCCCATTAAAATAACTTTATTCATAAGAATCTCCTCCTCTTATGACTCCTGACTTACGCATAAGAATCTGATAACATTCTCCATGATACGAATTCTTGATTCGATTTCAATTGGAGTAGTTGCCTGTGCATCGAATTGGATAAAGTAGTAGAATCCTTCTTTCATCTTCTGGATTTCGTAAGCTAATTTCTTCTTACCGCAGTCATCGATGTTAGTAATTGTACCACCGAATTTTGCAATAAGTTCTTTAACAGCCTCAACTGTTGCAACTCTTGCTTCATCCTCGATTTTTGCACTAACAACTAAAGTTAATTCATACTTATTCATAGTTGTATTGCACCTCCTTCTGGTCATTTGGCCCTTAAACTCTTGTTAAGAGCAAGGATTTTTCGTTTCACAAGACATCATTCTAACACGATTTTGTTGAATACGCAAGTATTTTTTATTCCTCATGAATTATTTTTTTAACATTTTTTTCGACCTTTTCTCTAGCTAACATCATTAATCGTCCACACCCCTTACATTTAACCCTTATATCCATACCTGTTCTAAGTACTAAAAACATCTCACCACCCTCTTTTCCACAGGGATGTTTCTTCTTCATATATAGCAAATCATTCTCACGTATATCCACTTTTTTTCTCCTTTTTAATAATTTTCTATTGCAATTATCAATAGACAATGTTATTATAATTACAACAAGTAGTTTTCATTACTACATCACAAAGTTATTTCAACTTGTACACACGATTAAGTATGCGTTCATTTTTGTAAAAGTTTCTACGCATACCAAAACATTTAATACACATAATTCAATATAGAAAGGAGTTTTATTATGTCAATTAAAGGAATGCAGGTTAAAGACCCCGCAAGCGCAATAACACATTTTATAGGAAGTTTGGGCGCCGCCCTTCTTGCTACACCACTTTTGATTAAGGCAGACCATAATACAAAAGGAGAGACTTTTTCTCTTTCTATATTCATCTTCAGCATGTTTTTATTGTATACTGCCAGTACACTTTACCACACTTTTAATATATCCGACAAGGTGAATAAAGCACTAAAAAAATTTGATCACATGAGTATCTACCTACTAATCGCCGGAACATATACCCCAATTTGTGTTTTGGTATTAAATAACCGCACCGGCTATCTCATGCTTTCTATTATATGGGGAATGGCTGTCCTTGGTATATGCTTTACTGCCTTTTGGGTAAACTGTCCTAAATGGTTGTCTTCTACCATATATATTGTTATGGGATGGACATGTGTAATGGCTTTTAAACCACTTTTAGACAGTCTTTCAAAGGGTGCCTTTGGTTGGCTTTTAGCAGGCGGTATCATTTATACCATTGGCGGTATTATTTATGCACTAAAACTACCTATATTTAATAATAAACACAAGAATTTTGGAAGTCATGAAATATTTCATCTTTTCTGTTTAGGCGGAAGCCTTTGCCACTTTATCCTTATATATGTTTACATTGCCGGGGTGTAAGACATCCCGAAACAGTAAGACTCCTTTAACACACATATGTTTATATGCTACTGTTAAAGGAGTCTTTTTATTCTATAATTCTTTACTTTCAAGTCTAAAATCTTGCTTTTAGGTGTTATTTTCTTTAATAATCCTACTTTAATAAATACATGGGATTAACTGGTTCGTTATCTTCCATTACTTTAAAATAAAGATTTGTTCCTTCTTTGGAATAATACCCCGACGGTGTGGATACCGTTCCTATTACCTGTCCTACTTTTATCTTTTCTCCTTTTTTAACAGTTATATTATCAAGTTCACCGTAAACTACACTGTAACCACTTCCTATTGAAAGAGTAAGGGTTTTCCCTGTTTCTCTTGTAGTCGTAATATCTGTAACAGTTCCCGTTGCACATGCTTTAACCCTGTCTCCCACAGCGGCACCTATCAGTATTTTATCACTTGTCATAAATTGACCCAAAGTCTTATAATACACCATGGAGTCTCCTGAAAAATCCATTATAACTTCTCCTTCTACAGGCCATACAAGTCCTGACTCTTCATTAAACACCAATTCTTCTTTCTTTGAATCTGGTTTTTTTGTCTGTGTTTTACCATTTTCTTTTGATGAATCATCTTGTTTTATCTCATTTTTCTCAGATTTACTGCTATCATCTTCCCCATCCTTCTTGTCATCTTTAGCTTGGCCATCAGAATTATTGTATGTTTCACTATTATTACCATCTATATTGTTTTGCCAGACACTTTGACTTTTTTCATCGTTACCTGTGTCTGTTGTTGCTTCATCTTCCTCATTTTTCACCATATCATTGCCTATCTGTCCACTAATATCCAACACTTCTTCATTCTTATCTGTATTATTATCATCTCCCAAGTAACTTTTCTCTTTTTCAGGTGCATTATTCTTGTCACTATTAATTGCCGCGGATGTAAGTCCTACCACTGCAACAGCACATAAAACACATGCTAAGCTCACATAAAAACTTTTGGATTTTAACATTATTTTCTCCTCCTTTTTTTATTTTATAAAGAATTATGTATATATTGTGCCCTTTTGGGGAAAACCTATACAATATTCCTAAAAACAGTTCTTTAATTTATAGACAAGATGTGATATAATTATGGATATATTTTAGTTGCGAATAACGAAGGAGGTATTTGACTTGGGAAAATCAAGCAAATCTAAGGCTGACCAGACCTATAACAAACAGATTCGTGTACTGTTTGTAAAATCATTTGCTGGTGTTATGGCCTTATTAGTATTAATTTTTATAGTAACAACTGCAATTTTTGTAAGTAACACTAATCGTAACCAGTTACTTTCAGAAGTTAACTCATATGCTGCTAAAGTAAGCGCAGGTATATCTGGTATATCATCATATGGCGAAGCTGCAGCAGATGCGCTTAGTGCTCAGACATTTACTGATGACAAAGCCCTTGAAGCCTTTCTTGACAAGTTAGCTGGTGGGGCTGCAGATTATGTTACATCTATCTATGTAACTTACGCTAATAAAACAACAGTAAGCGGCAAGGGAGAACCTGCAAAAGCACTTAGCGATGAATGGCTTATGAAGGTTTTAGAAGGCAAAAAAACTGTTGTTAGTTCTCCATATGCTAACGACAAAAAATCCGGAGTAACTATTGCAACTCCTGCAAAGATTAACAATGCATCTGTTGTATTAGCAATTGATATTACATTAACTGAATTAGAGCAGATAACCAAAGATTCTATGGTATCTGACAAAGAGTATTTCTTTGTAGTATGTGATGAAGGCAAGATAGTATGTCATCCAGAGAAAGATTTTGCAGTTACCGGCGGCGACAAGGGTGAGACTTCTAAGATTGCCGATGGAATCTACGAAGAACTAATCAACGAATGTGAAACAGGCAATATCGAAACACATTTTGATTATGATGGCTCTCTTAAACTTATGTGTACATATGTAATTCCTGATACCAACTGGATTGTAATAGGTGTAATGCCAGTATTTGGAATGTATATGACAATTATTATACTTGCTGTTGTGTTAATAGGAATAGCTGTAGCAAGTGTACTTGTACTTAAGTCATGGCTTAGCAATAAGCTTATGAAAACCTTCCTTCCTTTAATATCAATCAGTAACAAGATGGACTTCCTCTCAGCAGGTGACTTAAGCGTTGACTTTGACGAAAACATTGCAAGCGCCGAGATTGGAGTCTTAGTAACAGCCCTTAATGCAACGGTAGAAAGCATAAGATTATATATCAACGATATTAAGAATGTATTAAAGCAGTTATCTGAAGGTAACTTAGATGTTGATACCGGCGTAACTTATCAAGGTGATTTCAACGAAATTAAAGATTCTCTTGAAAGCATAATCCTTAATTTCAACGCTGTATTTACATCTCTTAACGGAACAGCAATGGGCGTTTCATACAACGCACAGCATATGCAGGCGAGTTCACAAGAATTAGCCGCTGGAGTTACAGAGCAATCAGAATACATCAAAGAGATGTTCAATTCTATTGAGGAACTTTCAGGACTTATTAAGTCCACTGCAAAGAACTCTGTTAGCGCTAGTGAAATCGCAGAAAAAACTGCTGAGTTACTTGATACTCAGAGCAAAGAGATGGAAAACCTTCTTTTATCTATGGATGAGATTAAAGAAACATCTACCAGAATCGAAGAGATTATTAATACTATTAACGAGATTGCCGACCAGACGGACCTTCTTGCACTTAATGCTTCTATTGAGGCTTCAAGAGCAGGTGAAGCAGGTAAGAGTTTCGCAGTTATCGCAGGCGAAGTAGGTAGTCTTGCAAGAGATAGTGCCGCAGCCGTTCAGACTATAACAGAACTCATTACCAACTCAACTAATGCAGTTGAAAAGGGTGTTAATATTGCCAATGAAACTGCTGCACATCTAGCAGAAGCAGTTGAATACTCTAACCAGTCTAAAGAAATGATTGACGAGATATCAGACGCAGCCTCAAGACAGGCTCATGAAGTTGAAGCAGTTAATTCACATATCTCAAGAATCAGCGGCGTAACTGAGAATAATCAGGCTGCTGCACAAGAGAATTTCGCCATCAGTGACGAAGCTTCTAATCAAGCACAGATTCTTAAAGAAATGGTTGATAAATTCACTGTTAAAGACAGTGATAACGA
Source organism: Lachnospiraceae bacterium (assembly GCA_017396145.1). Lineage (GTDB taxonomy): Bacteria > Bacillota > Clostridia > Lachnospirales > Lachnospiraceae > RUG11200. The sequence continues at coordinate 194 of JAFQMS010000037.1, read as the reverse complement.
TTCTCCTGCTGACAGTTTTGATTCATCTAACGAGGACGATGACGACGATGAGGATGATGACAATGACAATAGCACTGATTCATCTGATGATGATAATCCATTTGCAAACCTTGATCCTAGATTCGCAGCAATGATTGCCGGTCAGATTGAGGGTGTTCCTGCTATGGATGATGACGATGATGATGAGGACGATG
>JAFQMS010000036.1 GCA_017396145.1 Lachnospiraceae bacterium | reverse complement strand
TTTCTTTCCAAGGGAATCGCCACTGTTTCCTTGACACATTCCGTATAATCTGTAGATATCACCGTTACTCCTTCATTAGCAAGGACATACTTTATCTTGCCATTTTCAGTATATCCCGATGTTATTTCCATAATAACCGCGTCAAATTTTTCAATCACAACACTAGCATTAATCCCTGCAATACACGCTCCCTGATATGCTCTTACCAACCCTCCTGTTCCAAGGAGTGTTCCACCAAAATATCTGGTAACAACAACTAAAACATTTCTAAGTTTCTTACTCTCAAGCACATCAAGCATAGGTTTTCCCGCAGTCTGACTAGGTTCTCCATCATCCGAAAACTTTTTAATCCGCGCATCGTCTCCTATGATATAAGCATAACAGTTATGCCTTGCATCCCAGTATTTTTTCTTTAACTGTTCTATAATACTAATTGCATCTTCTTCTCTTGTTACTTTATACACACTAGCAATGAAGCGAGATTTTTTTTCTTCAATCTCGCCACATCCTCCATGATAAATTTCAAAAAAACCACTCAATTGTCTTCATCCTTTTATCATAATAATATTTAGTCCTTAAATGTTCTTACTCTGGCAACAAATCATTTCCCTCTGAAACTATTGTGTCATCAGGAACTGGTTTTTCTCCCTGGTCATCACTATTCTCTGCGTTTTTACATGTACATTTTTCAATTGGCACTGTACCTATTGCAAAGTATTCTGTTTTTCCTGATACTCCATTGTAGAGTTTTCCGCATTTAGCGCATATTTTTGCTGTAACTACTGAACTTGGAATCTCAAATTCTTTGTCAGGAAGACCTTCGTGAACTCTTGACATAATCTTCTTCCACAACACCTTATGGTAGGAACTGTTGGATTGTTTTTCATTATTATTATCATATCCGCTCCAAATAGTTGCAGTGTAATATGGTGTATACCCTGCAAACCATAAGTCATACTTATTAGTTGTTGTACCTGTTTTACCTGCAATGTGCATTCCTTCAAAACTTGCCTGCTTACCTGTTCCTTTTGCTGAAAGAGTATCCTCCATTGCACTAGTTAAAAGATAAGCTGTAGATTCCTTAATTACCTGTTTAGTCTCAGGCTTTCTTTCGAGAAGTACATTACCATCATGGTCTAAAATCTTCGTGTAATATATTGGCTCTTGATATACTCCCTTATTGGCTATTGTGGCATAAGAAGCTGTAAGTTCTTCATTAGTTACACCATAAGTTATTCCACCAAGTGCTGTAGGCAGTGCCTTATCTCCTTCTACCAATGTTGTAAAACCAAGTTTCATAAGATAATCAAATGAAAGTTCTGGTGTAATCTGTTCTAAGGTTTTTACGGCTACAACGTTGTTCGAATCCCAAATGGCTTCTCTTATTGACACAGGTCCTTTATGATACCCTCTCCATGATTGTACCTTTTTCGTGGTACCAGGATAATAATACACACTGTCTTTTATCATTGTTGATAAAGTCATATTTGCACTATCAATGGCAGGTAGATATGCTGAAACAATCTTAAATGTAGAACCTGGCTGTCTCTTAGAATCCGTTGCTCTATTAAGGGTAAGACTTGCTGTTTTTTCACCACGTCCTCCTGACATAGCTACTACATGTCCCGTATGCTGGTCCATTATTGTAAATGATACTTCCGGTTGTAATGTAAATGTCACTTTATCTGCAATAAACTTAGAACCATCAGAAAGAACATAATTCTTATATTCTTCTATATATTCCGTAGCATCTTCCTTGTTAGCAAAAAACAAATCAAAATTCTTTACGCCCTTTTCTTGTGTGAAATAATTCTTAAGATGTCCCTCTGAATAATTCTTTGTTTCACCGTTAGGTTTTGTAACAGATAACGCATACACAAGTTCATATAGTTTTTTATCATATGCATCCGGATAATTATCCAAATTATTAATCTCTTCATCTACAATAGCTTGAATCTTCGGATTTTGTGTAGAATAAATACGAAGTCCACCTCTATAAACAGTATCAACCGCTTTTTTGTAACTGTAACCTTTGTAGACCTGCAAGTCATTAATAACCTGATAATATAGGGCATCTACAAAATATGTGTTGGCTTTTGTAGTATCTACGATCGTCTTATTATATGCTTCAATTCTTGCATACACATCATCATTCATAGCACTGTCATACTCTTCCTGAGTGATATATCCAAAAGAAAGCATATTCTTTAAGATTTTATTTCTTCTTTTTTCGTTATTCTCTTTATTAGTTATAGGATTAAGATCTTGAGGATTCTGAGTAATTGCAGCAATAACTGCTGCCTCAGAAGCATTAAGTTTACTTACATTCTTACCAAAATACCTTTTTGAAGCCGTCTGAACTCCTAATGTATTAGCTCCAAGGTTAATAGTATTCAAATAGTATTCCAAAATCTCATCCTTTTCCAGTTCATTTTCCAACTGAATTGCAAGGTACTGCTCCTGAAGTTTTCTCTCAAATTTAGCAAATACGGTTTTTTCCATACCACCATCAAAAACCTGATTCTTAATAAGCTGTTGTGTCAAAGTAGATGCACCTTCACTAAATCCGCTTGAAATACTTACAAATGCTGCTCTAAATATACCTCTTACATCAATACCATCATGTTCATAAAATCTTTCATCCTCAATGCTTATAAATGCTTTTTCAACAACATCAGGAATCTCTTCAATAGTAACATACTCTCTATTAGCATCAGAGCCAACAATTGTCTGAATAAGAGTCCCATCGGAATCGTAAATATAAGTAGAGTAATTTGTTGGAACCACATCAATTCCATCAAGGCTTGGTGCGGAATCAAACAAGCCTGCCACAAGTCCCACTCCTGCAAATATACTAACTATCACCAACGAAACTATAGTTACAATAATTATTCTAAATGACATAACACTCATCTTAGATTTGAACTTTCTAGAAGATGACTTAAGTGTCTTTATCTTACGATTAACGCCTTTTATACCGTAATCCATATAATTCTCCGTTTCTTAATTAATGGCCGTGATTCCCACTGCACTATTCTTTATTATATCAAATAACAGTTGTCACTTCAATACCAGTTATAATATGGTATTTTCTTTAGTTTCTTGTACTTTTAGATTACACATAACAATAGAAAAAACCACTAATGAAATCCCCACAACCTGAGCAATTGTTACATTTTCATCATAAACAATTATTCCTATAGCCGATGCCATTACCGGCTCAATGGAAGCAATTATTGAAGCCTTGGAATTATCAAGCCCCTTCATTCCAAGATTATAAAGAATATACGGAATAACAGTGCTTATCATTCCAAATACAATGGAAAAAACAAAGTTATTTACATTTTCAAAAACTACCTTTCCTATTGAATTGTAATCTGAAAATGGTAACGTTGCTATTGTAGCAAATGTAAATGTGTAAAATGCTATGGTAAATGAATGATACCCTTTTATTATGGCAAATCTACTAAATATAGAATAAAGAGCATATCCTAAGCCCGCACCTAAACCAAATACTAAGCCTTTTCCATTAATCATAATCTTCGTGTCAACTACCCCTGTTACCATAACACATCCAACAAAAGTAAGAATAAGCGCCACAACCTTTGATTTGTTAATCCGTTCTTTAAACAAAACTGACGAAATTACAGTAACTATTGCTGGTGCTGTGTATAAAAGCACCGCTGCCACAGGAAGGGTAGTTAATGTTATTGCTTTAAAATAGCAGAAATTAAAAAATACAATGCTCAATACTCCTGTGCCAATAAAACACCAAATATCCTTTAATTTTATCACGAAGAGTTTTCTATCATATATTGCGATGAATGCACCCATTAGCAAAAATGTAACCATAGCTCTTAAGGCAACAATATTCATGGAATCTAATCCACTCTCATTAAGTTTGCGAACAAACAATCCCATAAACCCCCAAAGGCTTCCTGCCATCAACACAAAAAACATTGAACTTTTTTTCATAATCTTATCCTTTAGTAACAAATTCTATCAATTTTATTGAACACTCTAACATAGAATAGGGCAATAATGCAAGTTTAAAACTATGCACTACCGCCCGTAAAAACTATTACTTATTATTTATTTCTTATAATCTTATATGTCTGAATCAAAACAGTAGGAGCAAAGGCAAGTCCTGCCATTATTCCCATCTTGCAAAGACTTATAGTTTCAACAGCAAATACTTTACTTAAAAATGGCACAAACATAACTAAAGCAAGGAATGCAACTCCGCATAAGAATGCATATATGCTTGTTTTGTTTGAAAATAAACCAAGTTTGAATATAGATTTATCTCCACGACAGTTAAATCCATGGAATAATCTTGACAATGTTAAAGTAATAAACGCCATCGTGGTTGCCATTGCCGGACTAGTCTCTAATCCAATATAATATGCCGTCATTGTCGCCACTGCAATTATACCACCCTGAATTAGAATCTTACCAATAAAATCTTTTGTAATAATACCTTGTGATGTTTTTCTTGGCTTTTCATCTAAAAGTGAAGAATCTGATGATTCCATACCAATTGCAATTGCAGGAAGTGAATCCGTAAGCAGATTAATAAACAGTAAATGTACTGGTAAAAATGGAACTGAAAGTCCTGCTAAGGATGTATAAAGCACTGATATAATAGCCGCCATATTACCTGACAACAGGAATAAAATAGCATTCTTTATATTTCTATATACATTTCTACCATTAATAACGGCTTTAATTATTGTAGCAAAGTTGTCATCTGAAAGAATCATTGCAGCAGCATCCTTAGATACTTCTGTTCCGGTAATACCCATTGCAACTCCAATATCAGCTTTTTTTAGTGCCGGTGCATCATTAACACCATCACCTGTCATAGCAGCAATATTACCTCTTTCCTGCCACATCTGTACGATTCTGATTTTATTCTCAGGAGAAACTCTTGCATACACTGAAATCTTTGTAATCTTTTCATAAAGTTCTTCGTCAGACATAGCATCTAACTCTCTTCCCGTAAGAGCCATATCTCCCTCTTCAAATATGCCTATTTCTTTTGCAATAGCAACTGCTGTCACCTTGTGGTCACCTGTAATCATAACCGGTTTAATTCCCGCTCTCTTTGCATCAGCAACAGCCTGTACAGACTCCGGACGTGGTGGATCAACCATAGAAATAAGTCCAATGAATGTAAAGTCTTTTTCTGTATCTAATGTAAGAGACTCATCTGATTCTTTATATGCAAATGTTAAAACTCTAAGACCATTTTCCGAAAACTGCTGGTTCTGTTTCTGAATTTTCTCAATATCTGAATCTGTAATTGCTCTTACACCATTACCATCATTAATATGTGTACAACGCTCTAATAAAACATCCACAGCACCTTTAGTAAGTACTGTATTCTTTCCGTGCAACTTATACTTTGTACTCATAAGTTTTCTGTCTGAATCAAATGGAAGTTCTTCATATCTATCCATATTCTTTCTAAGAATATCTTCGTTAAATCCCTCTTTTTCAAACAATCCATTATTCTTGACATCAATCTTTCTAAACATTTCAAGTAACGCATACTCTGTAGGATCACCAATACCTTTACCATCTACTATACTTGAATCATTAGTTAGAACTGCATCATATAATAAATATCTGTGAAGTTGATTTGATATATCTAATTCTTCAGGTGCTAACACCTTATCCTCAATATATACATTCTTTACCGTCATTTTGTTCTGAGTTAATGTACCTGTCTTATCAGAGCAAATAACTGATATACAACCCAGACTCTCAACAGCCTTAAGTTCCTTAATAATGGCATTTTCCTTAGCCATCTTTTGTGTACCCATTGTCTGAACAATTGTGATTATAGAACTTAACGCCTCAGGAATTGCTGCAACTGCAAGCGCAACAGCAAACATAAGCGAATCTATAAGCGACATATCTCGGTACATGCTAAGCCCAAACACTAGAATACATATAGCGATAATTCCTATGGCAAGTTTCTTACTAAAGTCATCAAGACTCACCTGAAGAGGGGTCTTTCTCTCCTTTGCTGCATTCATAAGTCCTGCAATTTTACCAATCTCTGTATTCATTCCTGTTCCGGTAACAAGCACCTGGGCTCTACCATAGGTAACAAGGCTTCCAGAGAATACCATATTAGTTCTGTCTGCTAACGCTGCGTCACCTTCAATTACACCATCATTCTTATCAACATTAGTTGATTCTCCTGTAAGAGAACTTTCGTTTACCTGCATAGAATAATTATTAAGAATTCTACCGTCGGCAACTATCATGTCTCCCGCCTCAAGCATCATAATATCCCCAGGCACAACTTCCCTTGATGGAATCTCCACTTTCACATCATCTCTTATAACCTTTGTAGATGGTGATGATAATTGTTTCAAACTATCCAAGGACTTTTGAGCCTTCGCATACTGAACAGTTCCAAGGATTGCATTCATAATAAGTACAGCAAATATTACTATAGTACTTTCTGAATTACCTGAAATCATTGAAATAACAGCCGCAATAACAAGTATAACAACTAATAAATCTGCAAACTGTCCTAAGAATACCATAAATATACTCTTACGTTTTTCTTCTTCTAAAACATTTTCTCCAACTTTTTCGCGTATTTCCTTTACTCTGTCATTTGTTAGACCTTTGTCAGTTACATCAAACTCTTTAAGTAATTCTTCTGATGTTTTCTGATAAAATTCTTTCATATCTTATCCATTCCTTATCAAACATATTATTCCAGATATTTTTAATCACCTACGTATAAATAATGATTATTGCTCATCTGTGTCCTGTTTTTCTTTTACTATAATCTCAACCTTTGATACACGACGTCCATTCATCTCTAGTACAGTAACTGTAAGATTTGCAAAATCAAACACATCACCTTTTGCAGGTAATTTACCCAAATTATCCATTACCCATCCACTTACAGTAACAACATCCGCCTCTTCATCAATATCTAATACTTCAAATAGTTTCTCAACATTAGTACTTCCCAAAACCTCATACTTTTCATCATTGATTTTTAATACTTCCTGTATTACTTCATCATGTTCATCCCATATTTCGCCTACAAGTTCTTCTAATATGTCCTCTAATGTAACAATACCAATAGTTCCACCAAATTCATCCACAACCACAGCAATATGAGATTTTTCTTTCTGCAACTCTTTTAATAGTTCACTAATCTTTTTAGTCTTAGTTGTAAAGTGTGTCGGTCTGATAACCTCTTCAATAGTAACACTTTTGCCATAAACCTTATTGTAAAAATCTTTATGATAAATAATTCCAATAATCTTATCTAATGATTCTTCGTATACCGGAAGCCTTGAATATCCCGTATCTGCAAACATATTCGCAATTTCTTCCATAGAAGCATTCTTCTCTACACCAGAAATATCTACCCTTGGAGTAAGAATGTCTATTGCTTCCTGCTCTGCAAACTCAATAGCACTTCTTATAAGTGTACCCTCCTGCTCTCCTATTCCTCCATCATGCTCTGCCTCTTCAACAATTGTTAGAAGTTCTTCTTCTGTAATGCTTCTATCTCCTGATGGCTTAACAATCTTTGAAACAAGTTTTTTCCACAAACCAAAAAGATAGTTAAAAGGTGTTAACACAATCGCAAACATTTTTAACAAAGGAGCAGCAAACATTGCAAATTTTTCCGGCGATTCCTTCGCTATGCTCTTAGGTGTAACCTCTCCAAATATAAGTACAATTACTGTAATAACCGCTGTTGACACACTTGGACCAGCTTCATCTCCTAACCAACTCACAAAAAGCATTGTTGAAAGCGAAGCGCAAAGAATATTAACAATATTATTACCTATAAGTATTGTTGAGAGTACGGTATCATAGTTTTCAGACATTCCCAATACCAATTTTGCTTTCTTGTTCCCCTTTTCAGCAAGGTTCTTAATCTTAATTCTGTTAAGACATGAAAATGCAGTTTCTGTTGCAGAAAAATACCCTGACATAACAATACAAAATACAACAATAATTAGCGATATCGTGTCACCATTCATAATAAATATTCTCCATTCAATAATTATTCTTTAATTAGAGTATAGTTATATGACAACAAAAAAGGCTTTCATCGCACACAAAAAAAGCGATAAAAGTCTCGTTCTTGTCTCAGTGTATTCTCCGGTTAATGTTCATATTAACGTGATGACGAAGAATACAACATCTGCATAAACAGTAGCCAGATGCGAACTACTCCCTAATATATTTTGGAATTATAGCATATCAATTACCAGATATCAAGTAACTAATCTGTAATTTATTCATTATTATGATTAAGATTTGGTTAATTTTATAATACTTATTACATTTGTTGTAATATCATCATAATACTTTTTCTATTAGTTTTAAACCAAAAGACTTCAGAATACATAAGTTCTGAAGTCTTTTCATCAATGATTTATTTGTAAATATTTATTACTTATTTATCAGTTCCTTTAATGATATTTCCTAAATAACATACAGCAATTGCTCCTGGTCCTGTATGTGCACCAATAACTGGTCCGATATCACTTATGCACACCTTAACCTGTGGATAATCAGCTTCTATCATCTCTTTTATCCTTAATGAATCCTCAAGACAATCACTATTCGAAATAAATACATAAGGTAATTCTTTCATATTCTCTGTAGCCTTAAATCTGGCGTAGAGATCTCTTAAGGCACCTTTTCTTCCTCTAGACTTTGAAACGCTATTAAGGCATCCTTTTTCATCTACTACAATGATTGGTTTAATCTGTAAAATAGAACCTGCAACAGCTGTTGTTGCACTAATCCTTCCACCTCTCTTTAAGAAGAATAAATCATTAACAGTTACTTGATGATGTATGTACTGCTTAACCTCTTCTAGTCTCGCGCATGTCTCTTCTACAGTCTTTCCTTCTTTTCTAAGTTGTGCTGCATAATATGCCATAAGCCCCTGTCCCATAGATGCACAAAGAGTGTCTATATCGCATATCTTACGTTCTGGAAATTCTTCTCTAAGTTCATTAATAGCAATCATACAATTAGAATATGTAGCATATAGTCCTGATGAAAATCCAACATATAATATATATTTTCATTCCTCAAGAAC
>JAFQMS010000003.1 GCA_017396145.1 Lachnospiraceae bacterium | reverse complement strand
GAAGAAACAGACGATATTAAGGATGATCACAGGCAAGAACAAGAGGATAAAGAAATCTCAGATGAGGTAAGAGCCGTGTCTGAAGAAGTGCCAGTTGTTTTTAGTGAGGAAGTAGATAGAGCCTTTGAAGTTGAGGAAAAGCAAGAAGAGATAACAGAAGATATTGATGAAAAAATCAATGAAGAAAACAATGAAGATACGCAGGAAGAAACGCTTAAAGTTCAACTTACAGATGAAGATTTTGACCCACAGTTACTAGAACTAGAACAGATTATTGCTCAGGGCAAATCTGAACGAGAGATAGAGACAGAGGCTAAGAATGTAGCAAGGGATATTAGAAAAGACCTTGCTAGCGAGATTAGTACTTTAGTTGAAGAGGAAGAAAAGGTAAGAAGCGAGTTTAAAGAGGATATGCAGGAGTTGGAAACAATGGCAACAAAGCGTATAGTCAGCGTGGAAGATATTCTTGAAAAACTCGAAGAAAGCAATAAAGAAAAAGAAGAGGAAGTAAAAGAGCAGGTTGAATCAACTGTGGAAGTTGGAGAGGAAGAAAAAGAGCAAGTTGAATCAACTGTGGAAGTTGGAGAGGAAGTAATACAAAATCAACAAGAAGATAAGGAAGATGAAACGACTGCATATGAGGATGAACCACAGCCAGTGGTAGATGAGGCTGTTCAAAGAGAGAATGTCGAAGAGGTGTTAGCTCAGACCAGCATTCCTGTAGCGGAACCGCAGATAAGTGAAAAACACAATAAAGAGGCTGAGGTGTCTGAGGAACTATTCAGAAACTTCGCTAAAAATGAATATCTAAAAGAGACTCTTACAAAGGCATTTGCCTTGGTTAATGAGAAAAAAATATGTGCAAACTTTATTATCAGTGGAGAGAAAAAGACAGGAAAGTCTACTCTTGGAAAGATGATAACAAAGCAACTAAAAGATATGGGTGCTTTATCTACGGGCAAGGTAGCAAGGATAGATGCTGCCAGATTTAATAATGTTGACCTAGAACTTAAGCAAGATAGTTTGAAAGATTGCTGTCTGGTAATAAATAATGCTCATGAGATTACTCCATATGCTATTACAGGGCTTATAAGTATGCTTATTAAGTTTAATGGACGAACTTTGGTCATATTAGAGACTAGTGCTAAGGCAGATGTAATTTTAGGAAAGACATCAGAAGTTGGGGCATATTTTGCTAATGTAATAGAAATGCCAAAGTATACGGTAGATGATTTAATCAATTTTGGGGAAAGTTATGCAGGTCTTAATGAATATAGAATAAATGACAGTGCCATATTTGCCCTTAGAAGCATTTTGGATGAGAGAATAGAAAGTATATCTCAGACAGAGGCAGTGGAAAATGTGATAGACATTTTGGATAACGCAATGACAAGTGCTCAAAATCGCAATCGTAACAGGTTAAAGGAAATACTTACTTTAAAAACTACGGATTTTGAAGGATTCAATGAAATTGATATGCAAGACATTATGCCATTATAGCAGGTTGATGTCTATGGAATGGAGATTGAAATATGGAAATTAAAGTGGAACAAAGAGCAGTGGAGCAGACAATATATGTGATAGGTCATATAAATCCTGATACGGACTCTATATGCTCTGCTATTGCATATGCTGAACTTAAAAACAAACTTGGAAAGGGAAGGTATAAGGCAAGAAGAGCGGGACAGATTAATGCGGAAACTCAGTTCGTACTTAAGAAATTTGGGATAAAACAGCCTGGATATCTTTCAGATGTAAGAACACAGGTGAAAGATCTTGAATATCGTATAGTAGAGGGTATGAGTAGGGATATGTCCATCAAGAAGGCATGGGAACTTATGAGTGAAAAGATGGTTTCTACAATGCCTATATTAAAGCCTGACGGAGTACTAGAAGGTCTTATTACCATACCGGATATTGCAAAGACATATATGGACATTTATGATAGAGAGATTTTATCAAAATCCAATACCACCATTGCTAATATTGTTGAAACACTTACAGGTGAGTTAATATGTGGGGATATGAGCGGTAAGTTATTAGAAGGTAAGGTATTAATTGCTGCAGCTAATCCTGATTTGATGGAAAGTTACATTAAGAAGAATGATATTGTTATTCTCGGTAATAGATATGAATCTCAACTCTGTGCCATAGAGATGGAAGCAGGATGTATTATAGTATGTGAAGGGGCGCAGGTCTCAAAGACCATTCAAAAACTAGGTCAGGAAAAAGGATGTGCCATTATAGTAACTCCATATGACACATTTACAGTGGCAAGGCTTATTAACCAATCTATACCTGTTGGATATTTTATGAAGAGCGATAATCTCATCGCTTTCAGAACAGAAGATTACATAGAAGACATTAAGCAAGTAATGGCTAAGCAGTTCCACAGAGATTTTCCTATATATAATATGGATGGAACATTTGCAGGAATGGTTTCTAGAAGAAATCTCTTAGGAGCCCGTAGAAAGAAACTTATACTTGTTGACCATAATGAACGTTCACAGGCTGTTGATGGCTTAGAGGATGCAGATATATTAGAGATAATTGACCATCATAGACTTGGAAGTCTAGAGACTATGGGGCCTATATTCTTTAGAAATCAGCCTCTTGGGTGTACAGCAACTATTGTGTACCAGATGTACAAGGAAAATGGAGTGGAAATAAGACCGCAGATAGCAGGACTTTTGTGCTCAGCGATTATTTCTGACACATTAATCTTCAAGTCGCCAACATGTACATATGTTGATATTGATGCAGCAAATGAACTTGCAAAAATAGCGGGAATTGATCCTTTTGAATATGCTAAAGAGATGTTTACTGAAGGAAGTATGTTAAACGATAAGACACCTGAAGAAATCTTCTATCAGGATTTCAAGAAGTTCACTGCAGCGGATATGTCCTTTGGTATTGGACAGATTACTTCTCTTGACCAGCACGAACTGGAGAATGTGGAAAAGAAGGTTGAGTCATATATAGAAAAAGCATATAAAGAGCATGATGTGGATATGGTAATGTTCATGCTAACAGATATTATGTCATCTACAACTAAGTTAATATATATGGGAAATGCAGCGAAGGACGTAATAGAGCGAGCATTTAAGATTGAGGCAGAAGGTGATGCTTTCTATCTTCCGGGAGTAGTATCAAGAAAAAAACAGTTGGTACCTGCAATTATGATGGCATTACAGGATAATAATTAGATGTGAGATGAACATCTAGAAGATGGAGACTGACTATGGCAAAGGATTTTTGGAAACCGGGAAATATGTTATATCCTCTTCCGGCAGTTATGGTAAGCTGTAAGAAAAAGGATGAAAAGCCCAATATCATTACTGTAGCATGGTGTGCAACAGTGTGTTCAGACCCTGCTATGATATCTATTTCTGTAAGGAAAGAAAGACATTCCTATGAGATAATAAAACAAAGTAAGGAATTTGTAGTTAACTTAGTGAATGAACAACTTACATTTGCCACAGATTATTGTGGAGTGAAGTCGGGAAAAGATATTGATAAATTTAATAAACTATCTCTTACCCCTTGCAAGATGAAGAATGTTAAGGCTCCGGGAATAGAACAAAGTCCTGTTAATATTGAATGTAAGGTGGAAAAGATAATTGAACTCGGAAGCCATACAATGTTCATTGGAAGAGTGGTTGGTGTTCATGTGGATAAAAAGTACCTTAATTCAAAGGGAACACTGATGTTAAATAAGGCTAACTTAATGTGCTATTCACATGGAGAATACTACACATTGGGAAAAAGAATTGGAACCTTTGGTTATTCAGTTAAAAAGAAAAAATAATAGTTCTCTCTAAGGAAGGAGCGGGCCTATGAAAATCAGTTATATTCATATTAAGAATTTTATTGCTATCAAGGATTTGGAGATTAAGGACGTAGAAAATGCCCTTATTCTGGTAGGAAGAAATAATACCGGAAAAACTATAGTGATTGATGCTATCAGAGCGGCAGCAGGAGATTACAAGGTTAAGGAAAGAGATTTTATTGATGATACGAAGCCTATCTCAATTGCCTTTAAGGTGGAATTTACTGAGGATGACCTTATGCTATTTCATCAAAAAGGAATGGTTAGTAAGTATAAAAGATATGAATTATGGCTAGAGGAATTTAGGGAGAAGTTGCCTTCTTTTTTAGATGGTGTTTTATCATTTGAATGCACTATTAACAGAGAGGGAGTTGTTAAATACAATGATGGTATTAAGAAAAACAATGTTCATATAAAAACGGTTTTTCCAAAGATATATCATATAGACCATACTCGTAATTCGGAAGAGATACAAAAAGATATATTAACTCTTTATGATAAAGAGTATCTTGGGGAACTAAGAGATAATCTGTGTATTTTTGATAAGTCAAAGCAGTGTAAAAAATGCTTTACCTGTATTAGTGTAATTAATAAAAAACAGCCTATAGACCTTACAGTGTTTGAGGTTGCCAGACTAATGGAATACAGATTGCTACACACGAATCTTACGGAGTTTACAAGACGCCTTAACAAGTGTTTTCACGCAAATGGAAGTTCCCAGGATGTTAATTTTGTTATGGACTTTGAGCCGGATAAAGTGTTTAATATTCAGACGGTTATCCATGACAAAGACAGAAAAACAGTGGGTAGCGTTAATACATTAAGTGAAGGTCTTAAAAGCATTTTCGCATTGTCATTATTGGAGGCTTACGTAGAAGAAGAGTCAACTATTCCGTGTATTATAATGATTGAAGATCCGGAGATATTTCTTCACCCGTCATTACAGAAAACATCTAGTGAGATTTTGTACAGATTATCTAAGAAAAATCAGGTGATTTTCTCTACACATTCTCCTAATCTGATATTTAATTTTTCTACAAAACAGATAAGACAGGTTGTGCTTGATGAAGAGTATTATACTACTATTAACGAGGATACTAACATTGATGAGATATTAGACGACTTAGGATACACCGCTAATGATTTAATGAATGTTAATTTTGTGTTTATTGTGGAAGGAAAGCAGGATAGCAGCAGACTTCCATTGCTTCTTGAAAAGTACTATTCTGAAATATTTGATGAAGATGGAAAACTTATGAGAGTATCCATTATTGCCACTAACAGTTGTACTAACATTAAGACATATGCAAATCTGAAATATATTAACAAATTGTATTTAAAGGATAATTTCTTAATGATTCGTGATTCGGATGGAAAGAATCCTAAGCACCTAGTAAAGCAGTTATGCAGTTACTACGAGGCGCGCTCTAAAGAAGATGTGGATAATCTGCCACGCATTACACCAAGGAATGTGTTGGTCCTTAAGTATTATTCTTTTGAAAATTATTTCCTAGACCCTAAGGTTATGACTCAGATAGGAGTTGTAAAATCTATAGATGAGTTCTATAACATTTTGTATGGAAAATATAAAGATTATTTATTTAAACTTAGTAGTGTTAAAAGGATGCTGAAGGCGACTAATATTCGCATTAATTGCAAACAGGACCTTATGAAGAATATGGAAACAATAAAAGTATATGTAAGAGGACATAATCTTTTTGATATATTTTATGGAAGATATAAAAGGGAGGCACAAACGGAGATACTTAAAAAATATATTGACGCAGCACCAAGAGATACCTTTAAGGACATATTTGATGCTATAGACAATTTTGTTTATTTTGAAAATAGGAAAAAGGATAGTTAGTGTAAAATAACACTAGGATAAATATATGTTAAAGGATAATATCGTATTAGTTGGAATGCCGGGAGCGGGAAAAAGTACAGTAGGTGTAATTTTAGCTAAAGTGTTGGGATATGAGTTCGTGGATAGTGACCTTATAATTCAGAAAGAAACAGGAAAACTCCTTGCACATATAATTGCAGAGAAGGGCATAGATGGATTTATAGAAGTAGAGAACCGGATAAACGCTTCTATAAACTGTAACAAATCAATTATTGCTACAGGTGGAAGTGTTGTATACGGAGAAGAAGCAATGAGACACCTTAAAGCAATAGGCGAAATAGTGTATATTAATCTTCCCTATGATGTGTTAGAGCAGAGGCTTGGAAATATAAAACAAAGAGGAGTGGTTCTTAAGGAAGGTCAAAATCTTAAGACTCTTTATGATGAGAGATGTCCTATGTATGAGAAATATGCAGATATAATTGTTGATGCAAAAGACATGGGAATAGAGGAGTTAGTAAGTGCTATTAGTCAGTCATACAAAAAGATTTAAAGAATTATTAATTAAATTGTATTAGAATAGTAACAAAAAGGTGTTTACAAAGGCGAGGTTTGTGGTATAATCTCATTTATGATAAAACGCACAAAAAGTTTGATAATAGTTGTGCATTTTATATAAAACACAGATAACTGGGATAAACGGCACTAAGGTGTCTGTTATTAAGATATAGAGTAGTTTATTGTTAGAATTTAAGGATAGATTGAAATAGAGGTGCGCGATGGAGCAGCAGTATATTATAAAAGGTGGAAGACCACTGGCAGGAGAAGTTACTATAGGTGGAGCAAAGAATGCAGCACTTGGAATATTGGCAGCAGCAATTATGTCAGATGAGACAGTTACTATAGATAACCTTCCTGATGTTAGAGATATTAATGTGTTATTGAATGCAATTGAAGATATTGGAGCAATAGTTGACAGAGTTGACAGACATACTGTTAGAATTAATGGAAGTACAATATCATCCCTTGTTATTAATAGTGAATTTATTAATAAGATTAGAGCATCATATTATTTGTTAGGTGCTTTGTTAGGAAAGTATAAGGATGCACAGGTTGCGTTGCCGGGAGGCTGTGACATAGGAAGCAGACCTATTGACCAGCATATAAAAGGATTTGAAGCCCTTGGTGCAAAGATTGTTATTGAGCACGGAATGATTAAAGCAAGTGCACAAAGCCTTGTTGGAAGACATATTTACCTTGACGTTGTTAGTGTTGGTGCAACTATTAATATTATGCTTGCAGCAGTACTTGCAGAGGGAAAGACTATTATTGAGAATCCGGCTAAAGAGCCACATATTGTTGATGTTGCCAATTTCCTCAACAGTATGGGAGCCAATATAAAAGGTGCAGGAACAGATGTTATAAGAATAGTTGGTGTTGAAAAGTTAAGTGCCAGCGAATACTCTGTAATTCCAGACCAGATAGAAGCAGGTACATTTATGATTGCGGCAGCAGCCACAAAAGGAGATGTGCTTATTAAGAATGTTATTCCTAAGCATTTGGAAGCCATTTCTGCAAAACTCATAGAGATTGGCGCAGAAGTTTATGAATTTGACGAAGCAGTAAGAGTATCCGCTAACAGAAGACTTGGACATACTCAGATAAAGACTCAGCCATATCCGGGATTTCCAACAGATATGCAGCCACAGATGGCTACAATTCTTGCTATGGGTCAAGGTACAAGTATTGTAACGGAGAATATCTTTGAAAACAGATATAAATATGTTGATGAACTTGCAAGAATGGGAGCATCTATTAAAGTAGAAGGTAATGTTGCAATAATAGATGGAGTTTCTCGTTTTACCGGTGCAGCAGTAAGTGCCCCTGACCTTAGAGCAGGAGCAGCGCTTGTAACAGCAGCACTTGTAGCAGAAGGATTCTCTACAGTGGACCAGATTTACTACATTGAGCGTGGTTACGAGAATTTTGAAGGAAAACTTAAGGCTCTTGGTGCGGATATAGAGAAGGTAGCAGTGGATGATGAAAAATCTATGCAAAAGTTTAAATTAAGAGTTGGATAAATAAAAGAAATCGAGTAGGTAAAGCCTGCTCGATTTTTGTTGAAAAAACTACGCATATATTTAGGAGGAAGGATATGAAAAAAATGGTGTGTGGAGCAAAGGGTATATTTAAAATAGGAATAGTAGTAGTGTTATTGTGCATGGTGTGTATGATATCCGTTGGAGAGGCAAATGCTCAGGATTTAGACACGAATGGAACAATGATGCAATACTTTGAGTGGGATGCTACAAGTGACGGCAGTTTTTGGAACGCCCTAAAAAGTGATGCTAAACATTTAGGGGAAATGGGCATTACCTCAGTGTGGTTACCGCCGGCATATAAAGGAAGTTCAGGTACATATGATGTAGGTTATGGCGCCTATGATTTGTATGATTTGGGAGAATTTAACCAAAAAGGTACCGTAAGGACAAAATACGGAACTAAAGACCAATATCTGGCGGCTATAAATGAACTTCACAAAAATGGTGTTGATGTGTATGCGGATGTGGTATTAAACCATAAAGCAGGAGCAGACAGTGCTCAGACCGTAACAGCAAATAACATGGCATGGGACAATAGAAATTATATCTTAAAATCTAATGTTAAAGTAGGCGCATGGACGGTGTTTAATTTTCCAGGACGAAACAATAAGTATTCGTCATTTAAATGGAATTACACCCACTTTGATGGTGTGGATTATGATAATCTTACCGGCAAAAGCGGATTATTCAGGTTCACGGGTAAAAGTTGGGATAGTCCGGTAAGTACTGAAAACGGAAATTATGATTACCTTATGTATGCGGATATTGACATGGGTAATTCCGCAGTTGTGAATGAACTTATAACATGGGGAAAATGGTATGTCAACTTTGCAAACTTAGATGGATTTAGATTAGATGCAGTAAAACATATAGATTTTGATTTTTTTGCAGATTGGCTTACGCAAATAAGAAAAGCCACAGGAAAAGAATTATTTACAGTTGGTGAGTATTATTCATCGAGTGTTTCAGAATTGAACAATTATATCTCGGCAACCAATGGAACTATGTCCCTTTTCGATTTTCCACTTCATTATAGATTTGTGGATGTCTCAAATGCAGGTGGAAGTTATGATATGAGATATTTATTTAGGGATACTCTTGTTAGTTCTAATCCTGTAAAAGCGGTTACTTTTGTTGATAATCATGATACTCAACCGGGACAATCAACAAGCACTGTAGGACCAGGATTTAAACTTCAGGCATATGTTGCTATCTTAACAAGAAATGTAGGATATCCATGTGTGTTTTATGGTGACTACTATGGAACAGGCAATGGTTCAATACCATCTTACAAGATTATGATAGATAGGATAATGCAGGCAAGAAAAGACTATGCATACGGAACCATGCATGATTATCTAAACAATAAAGATGTGATTGGATGGAGTATGGAAGGTGATAGTTCTCATCCTAATTCAGGATTGGCTAGTGTTATTACAGACGGGGAAGCCGGAAGCATAGAAATGTTTGTTGGTAAAAAACATGCCGGGGAAACTTGGTATGATATAACCGGTAATTATAGTGGAACAGTAACAATTTCAAGCACAGGTTATGGTAAATTCCATGTTAAGGAGAAATCGGCCAGCGTTTGGGTTAAAATGACAGAAGAGATGCCTACTAATAACAAGGTTACTATCTACTATAAATATCCTGCAACATATGTTAACGGAACTTATATTCATTATCAATTGGGTAGTAAGGCATGGACTGCAACACCTGGAAAACTCATGACAAAGGATGTTGTATTTGGATATGATTCCATCACCATAAATATGGGAAGTAATACTTTAATAAGATGTTGTTTTAACAATGGAAAGGGCGTATGGGATAATAATAAAGAGGCTGATTATGTTTTGGCGCCGGGTACATACTATATTGATGGAGGAAAAGTATGTGAAGGTAAACCGGTAAATAAAACCACAATAGTGGGTGGGGTGACAGGACTAACATCTACAGCAAGAGCCAATAACAGTATTACTCTAAAATGGAATAAAGTCGCTAATGCTAATAGATATGTTGTGTATAAACTGAATAATTCAACAAAAGCAGTTGAAAAGTATTACATAACATCAGCTACGAAATATACTGTTACAGGATTGTCTACAGCCAGCAAATATACTTTTGTTGTAAAAGCAGAAAGAGATTATCGTGGGAAAAAATATAAAGGCAGTTCGCCGATATATGTTTCGTATACCGCACCTAATATGGTAAAAGGTTTAACCCAGAGTACACAGACTAATACAAGTGTTACTTTAAAATGGAATACTGCAGCGAAGGCTAATGGGTACAGAGTATATAGATATGATGCTTCAAAGAAGGGATATGTAAAGGTGGCAGACACTACGGCCACTACATATAAAGTAACAGGATTAAGTGCAGGGGGAACCTATAAATTAGCGGTAAAATCGTATTATAAAACATCTAGTGGTGTGATATACTTTAATCCTACATTTACTGTGATTACCACGATAACAAAGCCTGCAACTCCTAGTTTTTCACTTACCAGTCCAGGGAAAAAACAGGTTAAACTTGCATGGACTAAGAAGGATTGGTCCACAGGTTATTATGTATATTACAAGATTGGAAGTACAGGTGCGTGGAAACGCATAACTACAACAACAGGACTAAATTACATCAATAAGAATTTGACTAGTGGAAAGAGATACTATTTTACCGTTAAGGCATATAAAACCGGTGGAGGAAAGACGGTTGTGTCAGATGGATTGGTTAAATCAGTGGTAGTTAAGTGATATATACTAGTTGTGAATTAAGAAAAATATAAATAATACAAAATAAAACAGGTTTCTTCGTCTAAAGAAACCTGTTTTATTACCCGTATTAAGGGATTGTTCGCATATGCGAGGTGCGAAAGGAGTGATATATGAGAAAAGTTAAATAATCGCCTGAATCTCTACACCAGGGGTGCAAGATAAATCTAAGAAACTGTCTCCCAGATTAATAACCGGTCGCGACAGATAGTTCTTGTTAATCATAATTAAGGTGCCGCGTTTACCGTTAGACAAAAGCACGGTGTTGCCCTGATAACTTTCTACAATTCCTTGTAAGAATGTCAAAAGGTAGGCAGGGTCAAACTTCTGTAATCCTTCGAACTCAAAGAATTCAATAACCTCAAATGGACACAATGGACCACGATAACTTCTTGCACAAGTCATTGCATCATATACATCGGCAATGGCTACTATCTTGGCATATTTATCAATATTGCGTCCTAAGTATCTGTTAGGATATCCGCTTCCATCACATCTTTCGTGGTGCATTAAGGCTGTATGTTTAATATGGTCGTCAACAGACTTTGCTTTAAGAAGTTGATAGCCTTTGGTTGTATGAGTTTTTACAATCTTATATTCTTCTTCGGTGAGAGTTCCCTTCTTGTCGAGAATCTCCTTTGGAATCTCTAACTTTCCAACATCATGAAGTAAACCTGATAAGGTAAGTAGAGATGTTTCTTTTTCTGAAAAGCCAAGCCATTTAGCAAAAACATGACATATCAATGCAACATTAACACTGTGAACATAAGTGTGGTCATCATATTCGCTCATACAGTGCATCATATCAAGAAGATGCAGGTTAGTACGGCTCTCCTGAATAATAGAATTAATCTGGAATAAAAGTTTAGTGGTGTTAACATCCTTGCCATTAATGAAAACATCATTAAGAGAAGTTTTGAAATCGTTGGTAAATGTGTTAAATGCCTTACTGAATTTTTGGAATTCAATAGTTTTTTTCACTTCTTCCGAATGAAGGACAAAGTTAACACTAGGGCCTAGAATTCGCTTTGCATTCTCAAGTCGCTTAGCGGAATCATCGCCCTCTTTTACAATCTCTATTTCGTCAATAGCATAGAATTTTAATCGTGTAATAATTCGATCTGATAAAGGTGTGTTGGCTGATACAAGGAGCTGGTTGTTGAAGGTATAAATGTTTTTCGAAACAACCATTCCAGGTACGGCTTCATCAGTTGGTATTTTTTCCATCAGCACAAAAATCACCGTCCTACAATTTTAATCTAATCTTAATAATAGTATAAGAAAATTATTGGAAAATGTCAAATACAATACGCGCAAAAAACGGTTATTTTTTGACAATTTTAACGAGTTTTGGAGAATTATTATGTGGATTTAAAACTTAAAAAATGATATACTATGTGTTAGGTCAAAAAGTATAAAGAAGGAGGATACAAATGGAGATATTAAAAAGTGTATTACTTTTAGCCGCGCTTGTAGGTGTTAGTCTGCTAGATGGTACATTTTTAGAAGAAGGCTGTAAGATAATTATTTTTGTCATTGCTTGTATTGTATCCTATGATATTTTTGGAGATGGTATAAGGGGTGTGAAAAACCGTGTGATTACAGACGGACTCCCAATGGTTTTGCCGTTAATTCTCACAGGATTTTACGGAATTGTATACTGGGTCAGAATGGTAATCAACCAACACAAAGAATTGGTTAATGCTGATGGATTATATAAAACAGTGATAATAGGAATGTTTATATATAGGCTGATATTGGTGGGAGAGAGTATATTTACAAGAATTCGTAAATCAAAATCCAATAAATACATAAAAGCATTTCCCAAAGAATGTGTTAAATACAGTGGGGGCAAAGGTGTCAAAGTAAAGTGTTCGGACATTGTTCCTGGAGATATTGTTATACTAAGACAGGGGGAAGAGATAACCTTTGACGGTGTTGTCCTTAAGGGCGAAAGCGTGGTGTATGAAGGAATAACTCTTGGCAAAAGATATGTGCATAAGAACCCAAAGGATGAGGTTCGTGCGGGGAGCATTAACTGTGACGGTGCAATGTATATAAAGGTTACAGGAGTGGGAAAAGATACGGTTATAGGTAATGATTTGAAAGCGGTGAGAAAGTCTGTACAGTATAAAAAGAAGGTGCTAAAAAGCACTGACACTGCAAATGGAATGGCATTTATTCTTCAGATTGTATGCGGTGTATTGGTTATGTGGACATATATGTTTAAGGGCGAAAATCTTCTAGGATTACGGCAGGCTACATTGTCAACATGTATTATGATGCCAATTATATTTTACGTTGTTAGATTTGCAACAGATATATATAGTTATTGCTTTTTCAAAAACAAAATACTTATAAATGGTACAGTAAGAGATGTGATGGAGAGTGCGGCGCAGATTAACAACTACATAGTAGATTATGATGACGTGCTGACTACGGGGGATGAAAAGATAATAGATGTTTACTCTGACCAGTTAGAGGAAGAAAAGATATTAAAACTTTGTAGGGTGGCGGTAAGTAAAACTAAAGGTTTATCTTATAGAGCTTTAAAGGTGAATAATGAAGAGGCTGAGTATACATTAGAGGGATTTAAGGAATATGTGGGAAAAGGAATAGACGCAGCTATCAATCCCGGAAGATTAATAGTTACAGTAGGAAATAAAGAGTATATGGTGGAGAAAGGGATTTCCACATTCGAGTTTTCGGACAAGGCAGCAAAGGCAAAATCAGAAGGCAAAAGAGTTTTGTATGTGGCTATTAATAAAAAACTTGAAGGCGTAATTGCCATGTCAGCAGATATTGATAAAAATGCCACAGATATGATAGAGGGATTAAAAACTAAAGGGATTATGGGAAATCTATTAACTTCGGATTCCAAAGAAATTGCAGCATATTATAATAAGGAATTTGAAATAGGTAAGCATATGGGAGATATGCTTGTACGAAATAAACTGGATATGTTAGATGAGTTAGATAGTATTGGAAATACCATGGTTATTGCAAATGGTGTGGATAATGGAGAATTACTTGGAAGTGCAGCGCTGGGGATTGTAACCGGTGCTAATTATAAAGAGATAATAAGGGAAAGTGACTGCATTGTTAATGAAGAGAATAAAAAAGACATACCTTCCTTAATAACTGCAGGAAAAAGATACTGTACATTTATGTCTTCAATGGTTATACTGTCTATAGCAACTCTCCTAATGTGCACTTTTAAAATGTCGGGAATAGAGGATTTGCTTGGACTTAAAAGTATGACAATGGACGATACCGTATATGGAGAGTGGGGAATATGTATTGCATGGGTTGTTGCAGGAACACTAGCAGTGTTATTTGCGCTAGTTGTAGATATGATAAAGAAAAAGAAATGAAAGGAATAAAATCATGGAAAAACTATTATTTACTTCAGAATCAGTAACAGAAGGACATCCTGACAAAATATGTGACCAGATTTCAGATAGCATTTTGGATGCTTTAATGAAACAAGACCCTATGAGCCGTGTAGCATGTGAAACAGCTATTACAACTGGTTTAGTTCTTGTAATGGGCGAGGTTACTACAACTGGATATGTTGATGTTCAAAAGGTTGTAAGAGACACGATAAGAGAGATTGGATACGACCGTTCAGAATATGGATTTGATGCTAATACTTGTGGCGTAATTGTTGCCTTAGATGAACAGTCAACAGATATTGCTATGGGCGTTAACAAGGCTTTAGAGGCTAAGGAAGAAGGAAGTGAACAGCAGCTTCCTGAGCCTGTGGACGAACTTAATATTGGCGCAGGTGACCAAGGAATGATGTTTGGATATGCATCTGATGAAACAGAAGAATTAATGCCATATCCTATTGCGTTGGCTCATAAACTTGCTAAAAAACTTACCAGTGTAAGAAAGGATGGCACTTTAAAGTATTTAAGACCAGATGGAAAGACACAGGTAACAGTTGAATATGATGAAAATGGAGAACCATCACACTTAAATGCTGTTGTTTTATCAACACAGCATGACCCTGATGTAACACAAAAGCAGATTCACGAGGACATTAAAAAGTATGTTTTCGATGAAATTCTTCCAAAGGAACTTATAACTGAGGAAACAAAGTTCTTTATTAACCCAACAGGAAGATTTGTTATTGGTGGTCCAAATGGAGATAGTGGTGTTACAGGAAGAAAGATAATTGTTGATACCTATGGTGGATTTGCAAGACATGGTGGTGGAGCATTTTCAGGAAAGGACTGTACAAAGGTTGATAGAAGTGCAGCATATGCAGCAAGATATGTAGCAAAGAACATAGTTGCTTCTGGCGTTGCAAAAAGATGTGAGATTCAGTTGTCATATGCAATTGGTGTTGCACAGCCAACATCAATTATGGTTGATACATTTGGAACAGGAAAACTTTCTGATGAGAAGATAATCCAGATTATTAAAGACAATTTTGATTTAAGACCAGCAGGAATAATCAAGATGTTAGATCTTAGAAGACCTATTTACAAACAGACAGCAAGTTATGGACATTTTGGAAGAAATGATTTAGATCTTCCATGGGAGAGAACTGACAAGGCTGAGGTATTCAAGAAAGCAATGGAAAGTTAAAAGGTACTTTTATAGTATAATTTGACAAAGCGATGGAAAATTAAAGTGTACTTTTATACTTCAACTTGACAAAGTAATAGGTAGAGAGTATTATTCATTAATAGACAATTATTTATTATTTCGATTTCGAAATGGAGGAAAGATTATGAAATTGAGAAGAGTTTTAGCATTAGTTCTTTCTTTAGCAATGGTTACTGCATGTTTTGCAGGATGTGGTAAGAAAGAAGGAGAAGGTTCAGGTTCAGATGTATTCAAAATTGGTGGAATTGGACCAACAACAGGTGGAGCAGCAAGTTATGGTCTTGCAGTTCAGCGCGGAGCTGAGTTAGCTGTTAAGGAGATTAACGAAGCTGGCGGTATCAACGGATATAAGGTTGAGTTTAAGTTTGAAGATGATGAACATGTTCCAGAGAAGGCAGTTAACGCATATAACACATTAGCTGACTGGGGAATGCAGATGCTTATGGGTACAGTTACTTCTAAGCCATGTACAGCAGTTGTTGCTGAGACAGAAAAAGATAATATGTTCCAACTTACACCATCTGGTTCAGCAGTAGAGTGTATTGCAAGTGACAACGCATTCCGTGTATGTTTCTCAGACCCTAACCAGGGAAAGGCTTCAGCACAGTATATCGGTGAAAAAGGTCTTGCAACAAAGGTTGGTGTAATCTACGATAGTTCAGATGTTTACTCATCAGGTATCTATGATACATTTAAGGCGGAAGCAGAAAATCAGCCATTTGAAATTGTTGCAGCAGAAAGTTTTACAGCTGATAACAAGTCAGAATTCAGTACTCAGATTGAGAAGATTAAAGCACAAGGCGCAGACCTTATCTTCCTTCCAATCTACTATCAGGAAGCTTCATTAATTCTTAATCAGGCTGACAAGGCTGGTTATGATGTTAAATTCTTTGGATGCGATGGTCTTGATGGTATCCTTGGTGTAGAAAACTTTGATATTACATTAGCAGAGGATGTAATGCTTCTTACTCCATTCGCAGCAGATGCTAAGGATGAGGCTACTCAGAACTTTGTAAAGGCATATAAGGATACTTATGGTGAAGTTCCAATGCAGTTTGCAGCAGATGCATATGATGCAATGTACATTATTAAGGAAGCAGCAGAGAAAGCAGATGTTAAGCCAGACATGGAGATTTCAGAAATGTGTGATGCAATGAAAGAAGCAATGGTTGAAATCAAAGTTAACGGACTTACAGGTGAAGGAATCACTTGGTCAGCAGATGGTGAACCATCTAAGGCTCCTAAGGCTGTTGTAATCAGAGGCGGCGCATACGCAGCAATGGAATAATAATATATGATATGTGTAGGGACTCGTGGCTTAGGCTGCGGGTCTTTTTTTGTCAGGGGGGCGTGACCTGCTTATGGGGAGAGTTTTATGGTGATGAGGGGAGAGTGACCTGCTTTTGGGGAGAACTTTATGGTGATGAGGGGGAGAGTGACCTGCTTTTGGGGAGGGTTTTATGGTGACGAGAGGAGATTGACCTGCTTTTGGGGAGGGTTTTATGGTGATGAGGGGAGAGAAAGCGAAGAAAATAACTTTGCGGTGAGGTAGTGCCCAAAAAAGAGGTCAGAATAGGGCACACGACCCCTACGACTTTTCGATGTTGGAAGTGAGGTAGTGCCCAAAAAAGAGGTCAGAATTGGACCCTGTGGAAGATTATGTTGCAATGGTGCCCAAAATGCAAAAAGAATTAAGAGGAAGATGTAGGATGAGGCGCTAAATTGGGCACTATACATAAAAGTGTGGGTATAGTGCCCAATCTTGACAAGAAAGTAGGTAAAAAAGTGAGAAGAACAAGCCGAAAGCCAAGAAAAGCAAGATAAGGAAATCATGTAAAAAGTAGGTAAAGCAAGCTAAGGAATAAGCCAAGAAAAAATACAATCGCTTCCCAAGCAGATATATTAGTTGGTATAGTGTTTGCCTTCTTATTATCCCTAAATGCCATTGATTGAGAAGAAATGGCATTTAGGGATAATAATGTCAATGAAAAGTGGGAGATAGTGAGCATGAATAAAAGAATCGTCCTACCTACCCTAAAAACTACCCTTCATTCTATGAAGAGAGGGTGGTTTTTGGGGAAGTGGTGTTGTAAAATAAAAGGTAATAATCTAAGAAACACCCTATGACTAGTTTTAGGGTGGTTTTTGGACAAAATATATGAAAAAGAGAAAAGTATACATAATCTATGAAAGGATGCGTGAATTAATGAAAAACAGAATAAAAAGAAGTATAGCATTGATAATAACATTTGCAATGATAATATCAATGCTGCCATCTAATCTTATAGCGGCAAAGGCAACAGAGTCAGCGGGCACAGTGGTTTATCTTAAGGATACCATTGGCGGTGAGACAAGAACTCTTACAGAGACCACAAGTGATAATTCTAAGGGATGGGCATGGAATGCACAGACAGCAACCCTCACACTTAGTGGATTTAATGGAGAATATATTGAGGCAGATAATAACCTTAATATTGTCCTTAATGGAACGAATACGGTAACAGTGCCATCAAGTGGTGGAATAGGAATTGAAGTGGCAGGTAAGCTGACCATAGATGATACAACAGCAGTGGCTACGGATATATTGAATGTAAGGGTAGAAGATGCTACAGGCAGTACCGAG
The DNA here is from genome assembly GCA_017396145.1 of Lachnospiraceae bacterium. Lineage (GTDB taxonomy): Bacteria > Bacillota > Clostridia > Lachnospirales > Lachnospiraceae > RUG11200. The sequence continues at coordinate 1,519 of JAFQMS010000003.1, read as the reverse complement.
TTAATAAAAACAGGTGCAAATGGCACAGAAAAGAATCTTGTTATAAATGGTGGAACAGTTAATCTTACAGGAACCACTGTAGATGCTGGCCTGAGTGGCGTTGCAAAGTGGGTACATGTAGATAATGATGCTATATTAAATGTAGATTTGTCGGATAAAAGCAATGGTAAGTACGTGGTAGGTTGTAGTTCAGCAGCATATTTTTATACAAGTTCACCATGTTCGATTTCGGTTAATTCCGAAAATACAAGTTCATATGCTATTTATAGTTGTTATTACTATGGAGAAGGAGCTCTTAATATATCAGCACTTGGAAAGAGTAAAACGGTTGCATCCACATTTTCGGTATATGAAGATGCTGCAGGACCAGTAAACGTAAAGGGATATATAAGCGGAAATGCATTTTGTAGTAGTGGAAAATGGAGAGTTAAAGGCTGTGATAGTTATATATGGAACTATTATACGCTTGACCAGACGGGTTACAATAGCTGGTTGATAAGTGATAGTAATGGAAATGCAATCAAGGACCCGGTTATAGAGAAAGTAGATAATCTACCATTCAGGTTTATGGATAGCCCGCTCTTTGATGAAGAATCAATTAAGGTGGGAGATAGTTATGATAAGAATCCTTACTGGTATTATGGTTGCGAAGGTGGAACGGGCTTATATAGTTTTGCATTGGCAGAGGACAGTGCGCCTCTTCCAGCAGGATTATCAATAGATAGTTCATCAGGTTATATTAAAGGGACAGCAACAGCGATTCATCCTGGTGGAACAGCTAAGATTAAGGTAACCTCAGGAAGTGAAAGTGCTACTTTCGAGATAACCTATGGTGCAATTGTAGAGCCTGATTATATATATACAATTGCTGGTGCAGAATATAATATGAAGGAAGATGGCACAGGAACAGGATGGTCGTACGAATCAGATACTAAGACACTTACACTTAGTGGATACAATAGTGGACCAATTACAGCAGAAAAGGATCTAAACATAATTCTTAATGGAACGAATACGGTAACAGTGCCATCAAGTGGTGGAACAGGAATTAATGTAGCAGGTAAGCTGACCATAGATGATACAACAGCAGTGGCTACGGATATATTGAATGTAAGGGTAGAAGATGCTACAGGCAGTACCGAGTTAATACAAACAGGTGCATATGGCACAGAAAAGAATCTTGTTATAAATGGTGGAACAGTTAATCTTACAGGAACCACTGTAGACGCTAGCCTGAGTGGCGTTGAAAAGTGGGTACATGTAGATAATGATGCTATATTAAATGTAGATTTGTCGGATAAAAGCAATGGTAAGTACGTGGTAGGTTGTAGTTCAGCAACATATTTTTATACAAGTTCACCATGTTCGATTTCGGTTAATTCCGAAAATACAAGTTCATGTGCTATTTATAGTTGTTATTACTATGGAGAAGGAGCTCTTAATATATCAGCACTTGGAAAGAGTAAAACGGTTGCATCCACATTTTCGGTATATGAAGATGCTGCAGGACCAGTAAACG
>JAFQMS010000035.1 GCA_017396145.1 Lachnospiraceae bacterium | reverse complement strand
TTCATAAGGTTCTCAAGGTCTGCACCTGTAAATCCGGCTGTTGTCATTGCCACCTGCTTTAACTCAACGTCATCCCCTAGCGGTTTACCCTTAGCATGAATCTTAAGAATATCTTCTCTACCCTGAACATCCGGCGCACCAACCATAATCTTACGGTCAAATCTACCTGGACGAAGGATTGCATTATCAAGAATATCTACTCTGTTAGTTGCTGCCATAACGATAATGCCTTCGTTAGCACCAAAACCATCCATTTCAACCAACAACTGGTTTAATGTCTGCTCTCTTTCATCATGTCCGCCACCAAGACCTGTTCCTCTTTTTCTGGCTACTGCGTCTATCTCATCAATAAAAATAATACATGGTGCATTTTTCTTGGCATCTGCAAAAAGATCTCTAACTCTTGATGCACCAACACCAACGAACATTTCCACAAAATCTGAACCGGAAATTGTAAAGAATGGTACTCCCGCTTCACCTGCAACAGCTTTGGCAAGTAAAGTCTTACCTGTTCCCGGTGGGCCCTCTAAAAGCACACCTTTTGGAATTCTTGCACCAAGTTCAATATACTTTGATGGCTCTCTTAAGAAATCAACGATTTCTTCAAGGTCTTCTTTTTCTTCCTTTAAACCTGCAACCTCGTTAAATGTAATATTATTGTCTTCTTTTGTACTCATTCTGGCGCGGCTCTTACCAAAATTCATCACCTTTGAATTACTACCGCCACCTGAACTTCTGCCCGCAAATATATTAAATAAAACAATTACTATAATAAATGCAAGCATATATGGTAAAAGTGTTGTCAACAGCCAACTTGGGCTTTGAATGTCAAGCATCTCATAGTCAGTTTCTAATCTGTCCATGTCTGCTACAACCTTGTTAACATCCGGTACATATACCTTTTTTGTCTCTTTTTCATCCTTTGAGATTATCTGGACATAACCAGATGGAACCTCTTCATTTTGGACAATCTTAATTTCAGAAAAATCTTTATCTTCTACCTGTTCTAAGAAATCATTGTAATTATATTCCTCTTTGCTGGTATTTTTTGCTCCGAAGCTAAGAGTAAATGCAACTATGACAGCAAGCATAATTACATAGAACCCAAGTCCTTTCAGATACCTGTTCATTTAATTCTCCTTTCACATGTATTACATTATTTTTTTATTTGTCATCAAACTTAACCACTCCAATATAAGGAAGGTTTCTATACTTTTGAGCATAATCAAGTCCATATCCAACTACAAACTCATCTGGAATTGTAAATCCTGTATAATCAACCTTAATATCAGCTTCCGGCACTCTTCTATCCGGTTTATCAAGTAATGTACATAATCTTATGCTATTTGGTTTTCTTGCCTTTAATATCTCAAATAAATAAGTGAGTGTTCTGCCGGAATCTATAATATCTTCAACAATTAACACATCCTCGCCTTCAATATTCTGATCAAGATCCTTAACAATTCTAACCCTTCCACTACTAGAAGTGTTATCTTCATAACTTGAAACACACATAAAATCTAATTTCACGGGAACCTTAATGTATTTTGAAAGTTCACAAAGTGCAAATATTCCCCCTTTCAGAACACATATGAGTTTTATCTCACGATTCTCATAATCCTTGTTGATCACATCCGCCAACTGTTTCATTCTTTCAACTATCTTTTCTTCACTAATAAGTACTTCTATTCTTTCCACCGCGTTTCCACCCTAGAATGCATTTTTTTATAATTTACTGACAACTAAGACTTTCTTAGTGTTCTCATCCACATAAGCACTACACCCTGTTCTCACTGAAACAATCCATATAATCTCCCTGTCGCAAGCAAGAAGAGTACATTTTTTTCTTTCTTCAGGCGTAATCTTATTATCAATAAATAATCTGTTAAGTTTCTTTCTTGAACCTTCTTTGGTATATGTCAAATAATCTCCTTCTTGATTCGTTCTCAAAACAAGACTTCCTACTATTTTACCATAATCAAAGCATTTAGTATAGCAATTTTTTTCATTAATAAGTTTTTTTATATAACTTTTATCATTTTCACTTATATTATCCACATCATATAGTTTAAAACCATACTTTTCTTCCATAAATACTACTTCAAGTTCACCTTTTTCTTCTATATCTTCTTTAGGAATAACAACCTGTGTCATCTGTTTGGAACATTTTGCACTTTCTTTTTCACCATCTGCATTACGTACCAAATGGGCATCTTTGTCGCAAGGTAACTCAATATATAGTTTATCATATATTTGCCATGCAGTCATTTTGTATGGAAGATTCGTTTTTTTATTACCATATCCTTCAAATAATTCTTTTACACTTTTCACATGTAATTCGGTTAGGTCTTTTGACTGTCCGCATAGTTCTATCATGGCCTTTTTTATCACGCCATCCTTAATTATATCCTCCAACTCCCCAAATCTTTTTCTATCGATACTTATTGTGTTATCTTCCTTTAAGGCACATTCCTTATAGTAAGTATCCACTCTACTTTGAATATATTCATAGGCTTTGGCTACAAAATCTCCTGCACTAGATATGTTTTCTACCGTTTTACTATTAATCTTATCTTTTGCAACAGGTAAAATACTGTTTCTTATTACATTTCGTGTATATTCATCAGAAAAATTAGTTTCGTCAGTTACATATTCTTGTCCAAGTTCTTTCAAATACTCCTCAATCTCTTCTCTTGTAACTTTAAGTAATGGACGTATTATTCTCATTCCTTGCTGATTAGTGCTTACCGGCTCTATTCCGGCAATCCCTTTTAGTCCACTGCCTCTAAACATATTAAACAATATTGTTTCTGAATTATCATTCAAATTATGAGCCACACCAACAGTGAGTCTTTTTCCCTTTTCATCCTTAACAAATGACTGTCCTGCCTCATAAAAACTATCATATCTTAGTTTTCTGCCAGCCTCTTCTGTGCTTATATGTTCATCCTTTGAGTAACCTTGAACATCTTTATTATACACTCTCAGTTCTATATCGTTTTCTTCACACAACCTTCTTACAAAATCTTCATCTCGTTTTGCTGTTTTTCGAATCATATGATTTACATGAACTGCTTTTAAACTAATTCTTTTATCTTCTTTTTTGTATTCATCTACAAGTTTTACAAGCACTCGAAAAAGGCAGACGCTATCCGCTCCACCTGATAATCCCAAGACAATTACTTCATCTGTTTCAATCATATTATTCTCTTTAATGTACTCAAAAACTTTTTTCTCGAAACTAGTCAAATCACACTTTTCTCCTTAGCTTTTATCCCACATAACAGAATTTTACATATAATTTATCAATAAATCAAGGTTATTTATTCCATATAGACAAAACTAACACCGTCATATCATCATTTGCAACATATTCATTGTATTCAACACATTTTTCAATTATTCTACTTGCCATTAATGATGGATTAGTTGTTTCAATTTCACTTATTATTTTTTCCATTGTTTCTATCTCCTCCCCTTGAGGCAAACTGTTTCCTACTCCATCTGATACCATAATTACATAGTCTCCATTGTATAGTTTTTTCTCAACTACATCCCATTGGTTCCCAACAAATACTCCACCAGGCAAACTGGCACTGCTTATGGACTCCACCCAGTTCTTTCTTTTAATAAATGTAGCAAATGCCCCTTCTTTTACAAAACTACAAGTTCCCGTATAAAGATTAATTAAAGCAATATCCATGGAATATATATCCCCCGCTTCTTCACCCCATGCATATACACAGTTGACAAATGAAACTGCGGATTTCCATGTAAAACCCGCCTCCATAAGATTTTCCATAAGTTCTACAACTTTTTTACTTTGCATAGACGCACTTGTACCGCTTCCCATTCCGTCGCAAAGAAGCATTACAACCTCTCCATTATCCGGATTAGTAAATGAATAATTATCTCCATTATCCCGTTCTCCACTTTTGGCAACTCTTGCTACTCCTGTTATCACCTTATAATTTGTAGCCTCATAAAAAGAATAATTAGAGAACTCTCTTCCAACACTTAGTTTTTCCCCATCTGCCACAGTAAATTCTCTTCCAAGAGCAAAACCCAAAGCATCCTTAATCCCCTTTGTGGTGATATATGCATTTATTCGTGTTTTACATTCTACAACAAGTCTTACTCTGTCATGAGGTCCTGGCACTCCAAATATATCCCTAACTTCTAAACCCATACTTTCCAAATTATCTACTATCTTTTGTTTTTCTTTTACAGAAAAATAATCTGGCTTGTCTACAATAAGAGATACATTATCCATAACCGATGCCACTTCTTTGAACTGATTTCTAAAAGCCTCCTTTGTTTCTCTTATTTTATTAAGCCACCTAAGATTTAGTCTTGCTACTTCCACCGCCATCTCGACTTGCATAACAAAGGTTTCAATCCTTTTACATTTTGTAGAAAAATCACCGCTAATCTTTGACGACTTGCCATTTTGCCATACATCATCTATTACATCTAATGTATCACCATATGTAATATAATAATTATCACCCCAACAGTTTTCTACTTTTTCACACCCATTACATACATTTTCCGATAAGAGTCTAAAGATATTTTCCATATCATTTCTACTCATCACTTCTCTCTTCTCTTCCTTTTTTTCAAAAGATTCTGAAAGTCTTTCAAAAGCCATAGAATAATCTTTCAATCTTCTGGCTGTGAGGTATTTCGCTGCCCTAGGTTCGTATTTATCTTCGTACTTTTTCTCTTTCTTAGTAACAAACAATGAGAAAATGCCAAATAAAAACGCTCCCGAAATTCCTGCCCCGGCAGTACTAACAGAAAACATATATGCTAAAGAAACATCTCTCCCCATGACATAAAAAAATCCCATAACAAGAGTAATCATACCAAGGCTTCCTAAAAAAGCATGAATACTGCATAATGCGCCACACACACCTCCAATTAGTGCAAATATTCCAGTCATCACCAGCATCTTTTCAAAATTAGGGCTGTCTATCCCTATGTTATATACTACAGCACCTAATACTCCAATTAATGCTCCTGCACCACTTCCTAAAAGGTATCCACCTATAAGAATCAGTAGAAAAATCACAGTTAATTCCACTAAAAACACTTCAGAAAATAACGGATTAACCGCTTTTAAACTCACAAGAAGAATTAGCACCATACTTATTAGTTCTTCTAGAGAAGGTTTTCTAATGCCCATGCATTTAACAATATAATTAATTCCAATATTAAAAAGAAAAATCATTCCGCACAAGGCTATACCTTGAGCCAAAGTGTTTACCACTGCATTTATTGTCATACTTGGGTTTCCTGTTATATCCATGCTTTTTTTGTTATAAATCCATTCTAGAAGCATATATGTAATTGTTCCTATAGCAGAATATACCTTTATATTATGTAGTCTATTTGTTGTTAACGGATTCTTTTTACTAAAAACAAATCTGCATAATAATATGCAAAACACAATAATTCCATTTATAAAAGCCATAGAAATACCCTGGCCCAGATAACAACCCATAAGCATTAAAAATGCCGCTACAATTCCTGATTTGTAGAAAGGAACTCCCGCAAGAAAAAAAGGCAAGCCCACTCCACCAATTCCAAACAGTGATACTTGTCCAATAACAAAGTTAAATAAACATAGTATTAATAAACCCTTATCATTTCTTTTCATAACATACTCTCGCCGACTTTTTAACTTTATTCTATCTTTTACCGCCGACATCCTCCTTAAGAGATTATAGCACTATGAAATACAATATTTTGTCATAATATGTAGGGTTGTAAAAAATTAAAAAGGTTTCATATTAATCTTAATACGAAACCTTTTTTAAATAAAAATTATTCAGTAGCGGAGAACGGATTTGAACCGCCGACACTGCGGGTATGAACCGCATGCTCTAGCCAACTGAGCTACTCCGCCAAAGACGAAGTATATTATATAGTGTGGTTTAAGAAATGTCAAACTTTTTTTCATCGTATTTTAATTTACATTTCTTAACACTTATGACATAATATCTAAAAAATAATTAGAAAGGATTGTTTCAAATGGCAAAAAAAATTTCAATTTCTACTATACTTACGATAATAATTACCGCTATTTCTTATTATTTTGTATTACCGCCTCTCAACTTTTTCTCTCCACTTTTCTGGGGATTTATTGGTGGTATACTAGTAGTCTTCTTCATGTGCTATCTTTTAACAGCCAGTGTTGTTAACAGCAAAAAATATTTAGGCACTAAGACCAACCCTTTAATTGCAAGTGATGACAGGTTATTAACCGTAGTTTTAGCAATATTAGGAATCTTGCTTGTTGTTTTCCTTATAGGTGGACTTATAGGAACTCCCCTATTCTCTAGCGGAAAGTACGCTTCCACTCTCAAAGTAGAGGAGTCAACCTTTGAAAAAGAAATAATCGAAAGCACACAAATTACTGATATCGCACTAATGGATTCTGATTCCGCTGCCATACTTGGTAACAGAACTATGGGTTCACTCACTGAGTTAGTATCCCAATTTGAAGTTAGCGAAACCTACAGTCAGATTGATTATAATGGTTCCCCAGCCAAAGTGGCTCCTTTAGAATATGCCGGTTTTTTCAAATGGCTTGGGAATAAAGACAATGGAATCCCTGGTTATGTATATGTGGACCCGGTAAATAACACTTCAAAATATGTTGAATTAAAAGAATCAATCGAATACTCTCCTTCTGCGTTATTCGGAAAAAACCTAAAACGTAAACTTCGTTTTGAATACCCGACAGCAATTTTTGATGAGTGTTATTTTGAGATTGATAACGATGGCACTCCATTTTGGATATGCCCTGTTCTAAAAAGAAATGCCGGTCTTTTTGGTGCAACCACAGTAAAAGCCTGCGTTACTTTAAACGCTTCTACCGGCGATAGTTCCTACTACGAACTTGATGAAATCCCAGAATGGGTAGACATCGTATTTAACGGTGAGCGTCTAGAAGAACAGTATGACTGGTATGGTATGTATTCAGATGGTTTCTGGAATTCAGTATTTGGAAATAAGGGATGTAAAGTAACAACTGATGATTTTGGATATAAGGTAATAGACAACGACGTATATATTTATACCGGAGTTACCTCTGTAAATGGAGATGAATCTAATATAGGCTTTTTATTAATCAACTCAAGAACTTCTGAATGTAAGTATTTCCCTGTAGCAGGAGCCGAGGAATACTCTGCAATGTCAGCTGCAGAGGGCGAAGTACAAAACCTAGGTTATGAAGCCTCATTCCCTTCTCTCATAAATGTATGTGGAGAGCCTACCTACATTATGGTATTAAAAGACGATGGCGGACTTGTAAAACAGTACGCCTTGGTTAATGTAAAACAATACAACATAGTAGCCTGTGCAACTACTCAGGCGGAAGTACTTTCCAAGTATAAAACTCTTCTTGCTGAAGGTGATATCATATCAGAAATTGTTCCGGAAATCGTGACCAAATCTGAAACAATCACTGTGGAAGATATAAACTTTATCTCTATTGATGGCAATACCATTGTTTACATTCAGACAAAAGATAACAAATATTACAAACAAAACTTTAAAGACAACGAAACCTTAATCACTGTTAAATCAGGAGATACACTAAAAATAACCTATGATGAGGAATACATTAATGACGAAATAATATCATTAATGACTGCTACAAAAACAGGTGATAATCAATAGTTTTGATATATCATCATGTGAAAGGAACACTATGTACAAATACATTTTATTTGATTTAGACGGAACTTTAACTAATCCGGAAGAAGGTATTACCAAATGCGTACAATATGCTCTTAAAAAATTTGGCATAAACGCTGACACAGACTCTTTAAGATGCTATATAGGACCACCCCTTCACTGGTCATTTACCCATTTTCACGGAATCGAGCCAAAGGATGCTAAAAGGGCCGTAGACTTCTATCGAGAACGTTACGCCCATATTGGAATCTTTGAAAACATGCTTATTGATGGTTTTGAAAAAACCCTCAAAACCTTAAACGAAAAAGGACATATTCTGGCAGTTGCAACCTCAAAGCCAACTGTATTTGCAAAAAAAATTTTAGAAAAATACAATATTATTCAATACTTTGACGTAGTTGTAGGAAGTGAACTAGATGGAACACGCACTGAAAAAGACCAAGTTATTGAATACACATTAAAATGTCTGGGTGTCACAGATACAGATAGCGTAATCATGGTAGGAGACCGAAAATATGATGTAGAAGGGGCTGCCAAATTTGGCATACCAACAATAGGCGTAACCTTTGGCTTTGCAGAGGATGGCGAACTAGAAAAAGCAGGTGCAAAATATATTGCTACCTGCCCTGAAGATATTATTAGAATCACTTCTTAGTTACAATGCAATTTTTACATTATATTCTTCCATCCAATAATTAATTTGGATAAGATATGCATATAATTGTGGCAATGCCATTAATTGTCCAAACCAAGGTTTTCCGTAGCCAGCGGGACTATCTAAGAGTTTCCTTACCTGAGCACTATCGACTATGGAATTTAATGGTTTTGATTTGTCGCAAATAATTTCATTTAGAGTTTTTCTTAAAAGAGCCTCATATTCAGGATTATATGTCTTAGGATATGGGCTCTTTTTCCTGTCAACCACGCTTTGTGGTAAAACTTCTCTTCCACAATCTCTTAAAAGTCCTTTTGTCACTCCATTTCGGCATTTATATTTCCACGGCACATTATACACATACTCAATTAACCTATGGTCTGCAAAAGGAACTCTAACCTCAAGCCCACTAGCCATTGTCATCATATCTTTTCTTTCAAGAAGTGTCCTCATAAACCAAACTATATTAAGATATCCAATCTCTCTTCTTCTTTTCTCAATCTCGTTTTCCCCTTGTAAACAAGGAGTTTTTTCTATGGTTTCTTCATAACATCTTCTTGAATACTCTCTCATGTTTATCTCATTAACAATATCTTTTTTCAAAACACTTTCTCTATATTCAATATTTTTAGACCATGGAAATACCCTTTCCGCAAATACCTGTTCATCATTAAACCATGGATATCCGCCAAAGATTTCATCTGCGCACTCACCTGAAAGACAAACTGTATTTTCTTTTTTTATCTCCCTTGCGAAATACAACAAAGAAGAATCCACATCCGCCATTCCCGGCACATCTTTGGCTTTTACAGCAAAAAACAAGTCTTCAAACAGTCTTTTACTGTCACACATCAAATAACTATGCTTGCTGCCTATATGCTCCTTCATTACATCAACAAAGGGTCTGTCCTCCCCTGGCTGAAAATCTGATGCTTTAAAGTATTTCCAGTTATCCACATAATCAAAAGAATATGTTTTAAGTCTTTCACCCGATTTTGCCATTTCTCCTGCAACAACAGCAGAAATAATACTAGAATCTACTCCACCTGATAAAAAGGTGCATATCCCCACATCGCTTACCATCTGTCTTTTTATACTATCAAATAATAATTCTTTTGTATGTTTAACTGTAGTGTCATAATCATGGCAATGTTCATAAACTGGAATTTTATAATACCTATATACCTTCTTGCCCTCCTTCATAACAATCATTCCACTGGCTGGTGGAAGTTCTTTTATGCCTTTAAAAACCCCATTGCCAGGTCGTCTTGCAGGGCCTGTTGCAAACAAATCGCACATTCCCACAGAGTCTATCACTGGTTCAATTCCCGGATATGTAAGAATACCTTTTATCTCAGATGAAAATATCAGTTTATTATCAAATTCTGTGTAAAACAAAGGCTTAACTCCAAATCTGTCCCTACACAAAAACATACATTGTGCCTTACTATCCCATATAGCAAAGGCAAATATTCCATTCAGTTTTTCTGCAATCTTGGTTCCATATTCTATATATCCATTCAAGATTACCTCCGTATCTGATTTAGTATCAAATTCATACCCTTTATTTATAAGTTCCTGTCGTAATTCTTGTGTATTATATATTTCCCCATTGTACACAATACTATATCTATTAAAACTATCCATGATTCTAAGTGGACATTTTCTTTTGCAAAAACTGTGGTCAAGCAATCTTATATCCCCATTTGCATTAAGTTTTGTCATAGGCTGACGCCCACCTTCAATATCAATAACTGCAAGACGAACATGAGCCAGTGCTACATGTTCATCTATCAGGGTATTAAAATCATCCGGACCTCTATGGGATATTCGTTTTCCCATACAATTTACAATATTCTCATATATCTCGTACTCGTTTCTAAAGTCTGTGTTAAAATCACATAATCCTGCTATTCCACACATACTATCGCTCCTTTCATAAAGCCACCTTTTTATTTTTATACTCTATTTAATAATCTATGCTTTCTTAATGAAATTGTTGACTTATCCTTTATGAGTAAATCTTGTTATTTCCTTTTAATCGTAGTAAAATATAAGTGATTGGGGTATTCTCCCTAACAACTTTAATAGTCCAGTGGAGGTTTGTTATGAATACACAAGAAACAATAGATAAATGTTATAATATTATTCGTTCAAAAACTGATTTTGTTCCGTCTGTAGCCATAGTTCTTGGTTCCGGACTCGGAAAACATGCTACTGATATTGATATTGTAGAAACTATTGACTATAAAGACATAGAAGGATTCCCTGTATCCACTGTAAAAGGTCACGAAGGCAGATTTGTATTTGGCTATATTGAGCAGGTACCTGTAGTTCTTATGCAAGGAAGAGTTCATTACTATGAAGGATATTCTATGGAAGAGGTGGTTTTGCCTATTAGACTTATGCGTATGATGGGTGCCAAAACTCTTCTGCTGACTAACGCTGCGGGAGGAATTAATCCAGCGTTTGCCGCAGGTGATTTTATGCTTATAAGAGACCACATAGCATCCTTTGTTCCTAATCCTTTACTTGGAAAAAACATTGACCGATTGGGTGAACGTTTCCCTGATATGAGCAATGTATATGATAATAATCTGTGTGATATAATAAAAAACACTGCAAAAGAACTTGATATTCCCCTTCACGAAGGCGTTTACATTCAGTTTACCGGGCCTTCTTATGAAACTCCTACAGAAGTACGCATGGCTAAGATTCTTGGTGCCGATGCCGTAGGTATGTCAACTGCCTGCGAAGCAATTGCCGCTAAGCATGCCGGCATGAAGATATGTGCCATAAGTTGCATATCTAACCCTGCAAGCGGCGTAACAACTGAAGAATTATCCCATGCTGATGTAATAGTTGCTACCGATAAATCAAGTATGAATTTTAAGAGGCTTGTATTTGAAGTTGTAAAGAATATTGGGTAGGTGACAATATGAATACCAGATTTTATAATTGTCTTATACTGACTATGAAAGAAGGAAATGACGGGGAACTTATTCCTCCTTTTAAAGGAGAAATATGGGTTCGTGATAATGTGATTGACCAAGTTATTAATCTTGAGGATAATCTAAGTTTTGGCAATGACAATAATACATCTAAAGACACATTACCATCTCCCTTTCACAGACTGCATTTCCACCAAGAGATTGATCTTAACGGTAATCTTATCATGCCTGGATTTAAGAATGCACACACCCATTCACCTATGACATTTCTTCGTTCTATGGCAGATGACCTTCCCCTTAATGATTGGTTAAATAGCATCATTTTCCCTACAGAAAAACGCCTTGTGCCTGATGATGTGTATTATTTTACCAAGATAGCAGTTATGGAATACCTAAGTGGTGGAATAACCAGCATATTTGATATGTATTTTTATCAAAATAATGTTGCACAAGCATTAACAGATTGTGGTATGCGTGGTGTGCTTTGCAGTCCTCTTAATGATTTTACGGAAACCCCCGAAATAATGGCAAGTAACTATGAGTTATACAATAATTTTAATCCCTTGCTGTCATACAAACTGGGATTTCATGCTCAATACACTACATCCAACGATTTGCTAAAAGAAGTGGCACATTATGCCCATTACTACAAAACTGGCGTATTTTGTCACAACTCAGAAACCAAAGCAGAAGTGAAATCTTGTATTCTTGCTAACAAGACAACGCCTACAAAGCATATGGATAATATGGGGCTCTTTGCTTATGGTGGCGGTGGCTTTCACTGCAATTATCTAAATGATGAGGATATAGAGATATTTAAAAAACATGATTTAAGCATTGTATCTAATCCCGCTTCTAATGCCAAACTGGCAAGCGGAATTGCACCACTTAAATACTATATGGATTCTGGGATTAATGCTTCAAACATTGCCCTGGGAACTGATGGTCCTGCAAGCAATAACGCCCTAGACATGTTTAGGGAAATGTATCTGGCAGCGGTACTGGCTAAACTAAAAGGTGAGGACGCCTGTGCCATAGATGCTACAACCATTCTTAAAATGGTCACTCAAGGTGGTGCAAAAACTATGGGTCTACAAGACTGTATGTACCTTTGTCCAGGTCAATTAGCGGATATGATAGTCCTTGATATATCACAGCCTAATATGCAGCCTAATAACAATCTTACTAAGAGCATAGTTTACTGTGGCGGCAAACAGAATGTAGTCCTAACAATGATTAACGGTAAAATCTTATACAAAAACGGAACGTATTATCTAGATGACTCTCCTGAATACATCTACAAAAAGGCCAAGGAATCTATGAAGCGCATACTTAATTAATTTCAGATATATTTAATCAAAATGATATAATAACCCCCATCAATTACATCAAAAAGTAACTGATGGGGTTTTCTAATCTGTATCTTCCTAATCTTAATTATTCATTAATTCTCTACTCTATATATTCGTAGTAAACCTCTTCTTCCTCCTCAGTAGACCACTTAAAATCATCCATAAAGTCAATGAATTCTTTAGCTGTTTCTTCACTAACCATATACGCTACTGTAACACTAATAAAATCATATCCATACTCATCATAGTCATCTAATTCTGCATATTCGCCAAATTCATCTATATCATGGATGTCCATATTCATATATAGAATCACTTTGTTATCTGACGAATGTTTATCTTCTTCTACAACCTTAGATATAATTTTAAACCATTCTTCAGTCTTACTTTCAGACAAGCGATTATCCATACTTACAAATGCCTGTTTATCAACATCTGCATTAGTTGCCAAGTAATAGAAATCCAACTGGGTTGCTCGTTTTAAAGAATTATAGTTTTCTATCCATTTTTCCACATAATCTTTGGCTTGAAGTTCACTAAAGTCTTCCTTCATATTAGCGGTTTCGTAAGCAAGTTCTAGAAGAAGCGCTTTGGTCTTTGGTATTTTATCAGTTACCGGTATCTGTATATCTCTGTCCTTGTCTGTATCTGAATCAATTATAATGCTAATGTAATCTATCCAACTTTCATCTGTCACTATAATATCTTTCCAACCTACTGTTTCAAGTTCCGATTTTAAGCAATTATATACCCTATTCCTACCTGCATCCGTAAGTACCATATGGGCTGAGTGTATCCAAGTATACATATTATCATATCTTGGAAGTTTTATTTTATCGCCTTCATCCTCTACCACTTTAGCACAGGCTTTAACGATTTCTTCATATTCTTCTTTTAAGAGATGGATTTGTCTATACCTAGAGAAACCGTTTTCCTTTATTCCCACCAACAAAGTTTCATGATAAGCATAATTCACTTTCATATAATATGTATCATATTCCTCATCATATATGTAGTATTCTTCTAATACCTCACCATCATCCCCTATTTGACGGCTATATGCTTTCTCTATTATCTTATATATCTCATCATCTTCCACCTCTATCTTTTCAACCCCTAAGAAAGAATATAGATAATCCACTTTATAGAATTCTAAGCCATCAATATCCTCAGCCTCTGGTCTCCATTCTTTTTCATTTGTAACATAAATCATTAATACAATGGCTGCTGCCACCACAAATCCCAGAAATATAGGAAGTTGTTTTACAGACTTAATAAAACTTTTAAACTTCCTGTTAGTGATAAGGTCATATACGAAATATATAATTAAACTTATGATAAGAAGAACCACAACTCCAAAATAGGTCATCGGGTCATTTTCCCCACCAAGGGTATTTCCAATAAATAACCATATAGCAATTAAAGCACACATAAATGCAGGCACTATTCTACACACCACCTGAATAGCAGGATGTACAGTTGACTGTCCGGCACTTTCACTTTTACGCTTAATAAATGCAAATCCACCTAAACTTAAATATATAATACCAACAATTGTAGAATATATTAAAGGCGCTGCATAAGAAAGACCTGTGACATATCCATTTCCAAAGAATACATTAATGATAATGTTATACCCATGATTAGTTATTGAATATCCATATCCTGTTACTGCAAATGGAATTTGGTCCTCAATCATTGCTTGAATAATACCAATAATTGACCTTGGTCCAATAAGGATAAGCACTATTACTAGTGCAGTGGAAATCTTTGTTCCTGTTAAAGATGTTCCAAGACAGCATACTCCCATTATGAATACACAAGCGACAAGGCTTTTTAGAAGCAACTTTCCTATAACCACCATATCTAGCATCATATACGAATCTATTCCGACAATAGCAAGAGTAAAACCAGTTGCCACTACATAGATAACACCCATCCATGCAAATACCGCCGCAAGGGAACTTACAT
This sequence comes from Lachnospiraceae bacterium, assembly GCA_017396145.1. Taxonomy (GTDB): domain Bacteria; phylum Bacillota; class Clostridia; order Lachnospirales; family Lachnospiraceae; genus RUG11200. Next base: position 43,956 of record JAFQMS010000035.1, on the reverse strand, counting down.
ATAAAGTAACTCTTTTAATCGGAAGAGCATGATAATAGTCACTGGCATTTCTTTTTTCTAAAAATGAAAATGCTACATCTATCAAAAGTGGCACAAATACAAATGCCAGTCCATATATCACATAAAAGTATTCTGTCGGAAAGAACTGAGGTTCTATAACATCTCCCATAGATTTGTACTGATATCTTTCCACAATAAGTCCTACAGGAAATAGAATACCGGCAAGAGCATAAACTACACACGCTAATACGCCCACAACCTTCATCTGACAAAACATTTCTTTAAATACGCCTTTGCTAAGTAACCCTTTCTTCATTCTACTGCTCCTCCTTTCCCAAAAGTTCTACATCAAATGTATATCCTAAAGCTGCCATCTCATATGTAAACACCTCTTCCAATGATAGCGGAAGAATATCTAAAATAATAGGATTCATTGTTTTAATCTGGTCTGCAACCACTTGTCTGTCTCCCTTAACAATCATATTACATACTGAACCGCTCTTACTAAAATGAAGTCTCTCTAAACCTTCAAACTTACTTTCATCGTATTCTTCTGAAAATGCTGTCTGAACCTTAAATAGTGATGTCTTCATATTCTCAATATCACTTTCAAATACAAGTCCGCCCTTATGGAGCAATGCTAACTGGTCACAGGTATCTTCTAACTCTCTAAGTGAATGAGATGTAAGAATTGCTGTAGCCTTTCTCTCTTCTACATCACTACATATTATGCTTTTAACTAAGCCTCTCATTACCGGGTCAAGACCATCAAAAGTTTCATCTAAAAACAAATACTTGGGCTTACATGACAAAGCAAGAATAATTGCAACCTGTCTTTTCATACCTTTTGAAAATGTATTAATAGACTTTTTAGGGTTTAACTTAAATGTTTCTGTAAGCGTATTAAATCTTTCTCTGTCAAAACTTTTGTAAAACCTTGCATACATATCAGCCATTCTGTTCATTGTTGCATTATTTAGAAAGAATATATCATCTGACACAAATGCAATCTGTCCCTTCATAGCCTGATTCTCATATATAGGTTCATCATCAACTAATATCTCTCCTTCATCAGGTTTATATACTCCACTGATAAGTCTTAAAAATGTAGACTTACCTGCACCATTAGAACCTACCATTCCATATATACAACCCTCTGGAATTGTACAGTTTACATTCTCAAGTGCTTTATAATCATCAAATTTCTTAGTAAGACCTTTGACACTAATCATCTTTATTGACCTCCTTCATCTTTGAAAGGTGCTGTCTCACCTTTCAACCCTTCCTTTTTTTCATAAACTTCTTCAACAACTGCTATTACTTCTCTTTTATCAATTCCTGCCATCACTAACTCTTCTGTCTTTTCTCTGATAATCTCAAGATTATTTCTCTTTACTACAGTTAATGCTTTCCTTGCTTTATCAGATACAAAGCAACCTTTACCGGGTACTGATGTAACTAATCCTCTCCTGTCTAATTCGGATATCGCCTTTTGGATAGTATTCGGATTAACTGACAGGGTAACTGACAGATTTCTCACTGATGGAATCTTATCGCCTTCTTTAAGAATTCCTGCAAGAATAAACTTTTCGGTCTGCTCAACTATCTGTTCGTAAACCGGAACCCTAGACATAACATCAATTTGGTACATAAAGTTCCTCCTTTCCATAGTTTTTATGTATAAACAATTGCTTAACTTTGCTATCCGCATCAACTGTACTATGCTATGTAGTACAGTTGGTATATTCATAATATACCCATGGCATTCTTTTGTCAACAAAAAAATCGGAATTTGATAATTTCAAATTCCGATTAATTCTATAATATTCAAAATAAAATATCTCACTAGTTAAGTTTTGCCACTATCTCTTTAATTGATACTTCAAACTCTTCTCTAGACGAATTCTTGAACACCAAAATCTCGTCCACACATTCTGGGTCATCAATCTCTGTTGGTCTGTTAAAGTTACATCTCTTAATGTACTCATCCCAGTTGCGAAGTTTCCAAGTATCTCTATCTGAGTTACGGTCTATCATTCTTTTATGAACAATCTCTGGATCAGTCTCTACCCAGATAACAACAAGTTTCGCACCCTTAGCAGCAAGTCTTGCTTTAAGACCTCTCATGTATTCCTTATCTCTTAATTCTCTCGTAAATGGAGCGTTAATAAGCGCTGTATCATCATAATCGAGAGCCTCTAAAGCAAGGTCCACAACAACATCATACTCATAATTCCTTATATGTTCTTCAAAGAAATCTGAACTTCTGTTATATTCTTCATTAGCAACAACAAAAATCTGCTTAGAAAGGCCAATAAGGGTGTCCTTATCAAGATAAATAACATGATCTAACGCCTTAGAAATCTCCTTAGAAACAAATGTCTTTCCACATGCAGGTGGTGAAGTAACTAAAATTAATTTTTTCAAATCGTGCACATCCTTTCAAATTCTGCCTATTATAGGACTTGGATATATTGTTATGGCTTACGCCTTAATATCAATACAACAGTTAAAAGTCATTATATCACACCTTTTTCAATATTGCACATATTTTTTAAAATTTTTTTCAAATCATAAGGAATTATTTCCTAGACACCCCTGTTAGGGAGTGATATAATTTTATATTGATATTTATATGTTAATAATCGTTTTAAACCTTTAGAATTGGAGTTGCTTATGAATTACGCAGAACTTAAACTATATGATGTAGCCAACGGACCCGGAGTAAGAATATCTTTATTCGTCAGTGGCTGTACAAGAGGATGTAAGGAGTGTTTCAATAAAGAAGCTTGGGATTTCAACTATGGAAAACCTTTTACTGAAGAAGTTATTAACTCAATAATTGAATATCTCAAACCAGATTATGTTGAAGGGCTCACCATACTTGGTGGAGAACCTTTTGAACATTCCAACCAGATAGGGTTGCTCCCATTCTTAAAAAAAGTTAGAGAAGTATATCCAGACCTGTCAATATGGTGCTTTAGCGGATATGACTTTGAAGAAGATATTATGGGACGAATGGCTAAAGACTGGCCGGAAACTAAAGAAATGCTATCCTATATAGATGTTTTAGTTGATGGTCGCTTCGTAGTAGAATTAAAGGATATGCGCCTACAATTCAAAGGCTCATCAAACCAACGAACAATTATGGTACAACAAAGCTTAGAAAAAGGCGAAATCGTCCTATGGGACGGCAAGCAAACCCGCTAAAAACAAAGTGATGTCAATATCTTTGAACTGACATTAATACATATGGAACAAGAGGAGGATTTTATGGAATACAATGTTAATATCAAAAAATTGCGTTCTGACGCAATAATACCAACTTATGGTTCACAATTTGCAGCCGGCGCTGACCTATATGCCTGCCTTGATGAACCACTAACCATTGAACCTGGGCAGACAATTCTTGTACATACAGGAATTGCTCTTGAAGTACCAGTTGGATATGCCGGTCTTATTTATGCAAGAAGTGGTCTTGCTTCTAAAAAGGGCCTTGCACCTGCCAACAAAGTAGGTGTAGTTGACGCTGATTATCGCGGCGAAGTAATGGTTGCTCTTCATAATCATTCCACTGCATCAGCAACAATAGAACCTGCTGAGCGTATCGCTCAGTTAGTTATTACCCCTTATGCCACTGCCGTTTTTCACGAAGTAGATGAACTTAGCGACACAGTTCGTGGCACCGGAGGATTTGGTTCTACAGGAAAACTTTAATTTTCTATTATTTTTCCATCTTTAAGATTAATAATTCTGTTGCCATAAAGTGCAGCTTCACTAGAATGGGTAACCTGTAATATGGTTATCCTTTCTTTTTCGTTTACAGCCTTAAACAGTTTCATAATATCTTCCCCTGATTTACTATCCAAATTACCTATAGGTTCATCAGCAAGTATAATTTTAGGACTAAGTATCATTGCTCTTGCAATAGACACTCTTTGCTGCTGACCGCCTGAAAGTTGATGGGGAAGATATTTTCTTTTGTCCGCTAAACCAATAATATCAAGAATCTCTTCGAGTCGTTCTTTATAAAACCTTTCCTTTTTGCCATCCATTGTTACTGGAAGCATTATATTTTCTTCCACATTAAGGTTTTGTACCAAATTATAGAACTGAAACACAAAACCTATATCCCTTCTTCTAAGCGTCGCAAGTTTCTTTTCTTTAAGCCCACTTATATCTTCATCATTTATATATACCTTTCCTGATGTTGGAGCATCTAATCCTCCAATAAGATATAAAAGTGTTGATTTACCACTTCCTGACGCACCCATCAAAGATACGAACTCTCCTTCTTCTATCTCAAAGGAAATCCCATCCAATACTGTATTTGCGTTATCTTTGCTTCCAAACACTTTCTTTACATTTTCAACCTTTATTACACTCATAATCTTAAGCCTTTCCTTTATTCATATTTTATTTCTTCAACTATACTCATTTTCTTAAGTCTTTTCCCCGGAACAAATAAAGTAAACAATGACAAAATAACAATAATACCTGACACTATCAACGCTGCTTTAATATCATATTCTACTTTTACATATACGCTAAGACTTTCCATAAATGCATCTATCATTCCTGTGGCAGCAAATGCTGTAATCCCACCTAATACACATGCTATTAAATTAGTCAAAACAACTTCAGTGCACATCATTCCAAAAAGTTGTCCCTTGCTCATACAAGTAGAATTTAACACAGCCATTTCTTTTCTTCTTTGAATAAAACCTATAGACAGATTATTTATAATTCCGATGAAAGACAACATTACCGCCATTCCTATAATCACATAGAATATGCTCATTATAGAACTTGTCTGTTTTTCCTGCTCTTTTATATACTCTTCAAATGTCTGAGCAAATACTCCCACTTCCTTCACAGCCTCTAAACAATCTGCTTTGAGTTTTTGCAAATCTGTACCTTCTTTAGCAACAATTTGTGCCCATACAGGAATATCTGATATGTTCTCCAGATAATTATCAAGTCGAATTACACATACATTTCTTGAAGATGTAAAATTAGTACTATTAACAAATCCTGTAACCTGGTATTTGATTGTTTTATTCTTGCGTTCAATTCTAAGTTCGATACTGTCCCCTATCTCTATGCCACTTTTCTCAGCAAATATGGCATCTACAAACATTTCATCATAGGCCATATCCTCTACGTTGCAATCAATCTCCACAACACCTTTGCAACTCTTTTCCAACCCCATCATTATTGGATAATCATTAAGTTTTTTATTATCTGCACGATATATATCGTCCCCATAGTAATAATAAAGATACTCTACACTTTCTACACCATCTACCTCATTAAGCACATCATACTTGTCCGCAGTTTCAGACAGATTCTGTACTATAACATCCATATCCCATATATATCTAAAAGATTCAAACAATTTGGCAAAAGACCCTGAAGCCGCAAGTATTGAAATCATCAATGCTACTGACACCGTTACAAGTCTTGCAGAAGATATAAGCATTTTACTATATCCCACATTTCTACCTGCTATTACACCTGTTGCCCATCCTATCTTTTTGGCTATTGCAGATATAACCACACTTGCTCCACGCATTACCAACGGAACAATATAAGCCGCTCCTACCATAAGTAGTACTATGGAAGCCAATGTAAGCCCTATATTACTCTTAGTATTAATAGCATCTAGTACAAAAGATGTGCACATCATAACAGGTCCTAAAAACAATCTGTTCTTTCTGATTATGTACCTTGTACTTTGCACATCAAAAATAATATCTTTTATAGGCTTTTTATTAGCCTTTGTTATGGCTTTAATAGTGATAAAGAATTCTAAAAGCACTGCAAATGCTACTCCGACAGCAAGTATGAACCAGGATATATGCGATGTCTTTTGGCTAAGGGACACTCCCCTTGTGGTAACAAAAAGGCCAGCCATATTACTATTAATCCCATAAGCAAATATGCAACCTAATACTCCACCAATTAATCCATACAACATATTTTCCCATAGTAAGATAGCATTCATCTTTCCCCTTGTAGCACCAACACTTCTAAAAGTTCCAATCACAGGCATCCTCTCTGCAATTATTACTTTATTCATGGAACCAACCACGAAGAAAATCATAATCGTAGCCATAGCAAAAACCATAATCATGATGTAGTTAACAAATGACATAGATGCCTCTATACTTTCAATATCAGCCAATTTATTAACCAAAATCCCCTCATTATTCTCCTGGAGGTATTTTGCAAGTTCTCCTACTCTGTCATTATCCTTTACATCTATGTACAGACTGCTCACTTCATCTTCAAACTCACCAATCTCGCAAACCTGAGAAGGATTACCCATGAAAAATACATACTCCATCTCCATTGCCATAAGACCTTTTGTATCTACAATCTTAACAATCTTCATCTTATATTCTTCATCATCAACTGTAAACTCAATCTCATCCCCCTCTTTATAGCCATATTCCTCTGCTTGAAGTTTACTCATTGCAACTTCATTTTCTTTAAGGTTTGGTACATCTTCTCCAAATAAATTAAGATTTTTACCTTTTTCTATATCCAATCCAAGATAAAGCGCAGGCTTATTCTCAACAAATATCTCCAACCTATACATATCAACACAGGTCATATCATCTTCCCCAAATTCTCCAAAGTCGATACTTTCTAAAGTAGCATCCTCAGATGATACCGCCAAATCACTCTCCCCATACACGCTTCTTAGTGTTTCTTGCACCTTTAACACAATCTCCCCCGGAAGGGTTAAATTAAGCACAAACACTGTTGTTGCCACTGTAAGCGAAAGAATTATCAACAAACTCCTGCCCTTTTTTGTCCATATATTTCTTATAATGTGCTTTAAAATGCTTTTCATGTTAATCCCCGTTTCTAAAGGCTTTTTTTATCATTTTTTTATCTATTTTTTTATCTGTAGTTTTTATTGTAATGCAAAGATTCTCTTGTACAAATATTTCCCTTGCGCATTTTACAATATCTTCATCCTTCACATTTAAGTGTGCTTTTTTTCTTCCTGTCACGTCCTTATATCCGGCATTTAATATATGACTCTCGTATGCCATGACCCAGTTAAGGCGCTCTGGCAAATCCAAAAGCATTACCGCATTGTCCGAATACACCGGCTTAACCAGTGACAACTCATTACTAAGACCTTTCTTTAATTCCTTTAGTATCTTTGCTATTTCCCTAATAGAGCGAACCAGGTTTTTCTTTCCCACTTCATAAGAGAAATATATGTTTCCAATATTGTTGTATTGCTCTATGGAAGATGTGTAACTATATACTATTCCACTCTCATCTGAAAGTTTTTTAAACACCTTACAACATTCTCCGTCAAATAATATGTCATATAGTAAATCAATTTGTGACAAACTATATTGGGTAGTATCAAAATCAAAAGAAAACCTTATTTCATTTTTATCCGATTTAATAATATTAACATTACAGTTTCTGTTTAAAAATCTTTTTGGTACCTGGGCTTTATTCTCCCTTGGCACCCTTCTCCACGAAGTGTTATCCACTACCGTATTCTCTTCATTATCACTGTCTTGTATTATTCCGTAGCCACCCTTTTCATATGCCTTATCTATAACATTGGCAAGATGCTCCATATCCTTATCTGTATATGCCCCTGTTACATATAAAAACACATTTTCCCCAATAAGACTTTCCCTGTGAAATGCTTCTAGCATTTCTCTCGTAACAGCATTGACATTTTTCGTCTTACCTGCTACCGGAAGCCTTAAACTTGTATCCTTCCAAACAACTTTGCTAGCTGCGTAATCTATTGTATTTTCGTCATCATCTTCCCTAATCTCCGATTTTATTCGCTTTCTTTCTGTTTCCAAGTCTTTATCAGAAAATATTAAAGGCATAAATGTTTTAGCAATTATATCTGCACACTTTTTAAAATTCTTAGAAGCTCCTGTTATCTTAAATTCAACTAACTCCTTATAAGTGCATCCGTTAAAATAAGCCCCCAGTTTATCTAAAGTTTGGCTCATCTCTCCCTTCATATGGGCGTTGATATTTTTAAACACCATATGTTCCCAGAAATGAGATATTCCGTTACACTCTTTGCTCTCATACAAAACTCCAGCCTTAATGTACATGCATATACAAAAACTGTGAAGGTGTTCATTCTTATATCCATATATACTTATACCATTTTGGGTTACCTTTTCTTTCTCCATGTCAATCCCGTCCCATATTCCAATCTATATCTAATATATTTACCTTTTTCATAAATCTTCCAGTAAGTAAATATTGTACATCATTAACCTATCACTTTTCAATGGAAGTACCAAAATTAATCTTGATATTTATTAATCAAGAGAGTATTATTTATGCGTTGCATTCGTTATAAAATGCATCAATCTTATTTAAGTAAAAGGAACGAAAGAATTATGAACAAACTTAAACCAAAGTTGTTTTCTGTAATGAAAACATATACAAAAAAACAGTTAATCAATGATATTATTGCAGGTGTAATCGTTGCAATTATTGCTCTTCCTTTGTCAATTGCTTTAGCCATTGCCTCTGGAGTTGGCCCAATTGCCGGTCTGTATACCGCTATTATCGCAGGATTTTTCATCTCATTTTTAGGCGGAAGTCGTGTGCAAATAGGCGGACCTACTGCTGCTTTTGTCGTAATAATATACGGAATAGTTGAGCAATACGGAATAGAAGGTCTGACCATTGCTACAATAATGGCAGGAATTTTCCTTGTAATTATGGGATTTTGCCGTCTTGGAACTCTTATTAAATTCATACCTTATACAATCACCACCGGATTTACTGCAGGTATTGCCGTAGGTATATTTGCCGGACAGATTAAAGATTTCCTTGGTCTTGATATGGAAAGTGTGCCTTCAGAATTTATAGAAAAGATAGAAGCATATAGCAAACATATCAGCACTATAGACATTCAAACCACAATTATCGGTGTTATTTCCCTTGCAATTTTAATTGTATGGCCTAAAATCACCGACAAAATACCTGGTTCCTTAATATCAATTATTGTGGCAACTTTAATTGTAAAACTCGCTAACCTTGATGTTGCAACTATCGGAAGTGTGTATGGACAATTATCATCTTCACTTCCAAGCCCATCAATTCCTAATGTAAATTTTGAAATGATTAAAAACCTTATTAGTCCTGCGTTTACCATCGCAATACTAGCAGGTATAGAGTCCCTTCTCTCTTGCGTTGTTTCTGATGGTATGATAGGAAGCCGTCACCGTTCTAATATGGAACTTATAGCTCAAGGTGTAGGTAATATTGCCTGTGGTTTATTTGGTGGTATCCCTGCTACCGGTGCAATCGCCCGTACTGCTGCTAACGTAAAAAACAATGGACGTACTCCTATAGCAGGCATCGTTCACTCAATAACTCTTCTCCTTATTTTGGTATTACTAATGCCTTTAGCTGCTCTCATTCCTATGACAACCCTTGCAGCAATACTTATAATGGTTGCCTATAATATGAGTGGATGGAGAGAATTCTTTTCTTTAACAAAGAAAGCACCTAAAAGCGACACCGCAGTACTTCTCACCACCTTTGGACTCACTGTAATCTTTGATCTTGTAGTAGCCATCGAAATCGGAATCGTACTTGCCGCTCTTTTATTTATGAAGAGAATGGCTGATGTTACAACCCTTAACAGTTGGAAATACATCGATGATGAAGAAGAGGAGCAAAATGATTCTGAAAGCATCCAACTTAAAGAAGTTCCAAAGAACACTTTAGTTTACGAGATTAACGGTCCAATGTTTTTCGCTGCTGCAGATAAGTTTATGGATATAGCCACAAATAGCAGTGATAAAATCAATGTTATTATATTTAGAATGAGAGCTGTTCCTGCCATGGATGCCACCGTAATGCATACATTAAACGGGGTTTATGATATATGTCGCAAAAAACAAATAACCCTTATATTCTCTCATGTAATGGAACAACCTATGTCAGTTATGAAAAAAGATGGCTTCGTATCTAAAATCGGTTTAGAAAACTTTGCTCCAAATATAGATGCAGCCCTTGCCAGAGCTTCTCAAATATCGGAAACAAGCCATTCTTAATGCATAAGTAAATCTTGCACATATAACTTATTTATGGTAAAATATTGTTACTTGACGGATATTTATTATCCAAATGTATGTATTAACAAATTATAGGAAGGACAGTGGGGTAACATGAACAAACACATCGTTTTATGGGCCATTAAAGACGATGACAACAAACAGGAATATTTAGAGAAAATCAGAAAAGATATTCTTGACATCGCAAGCGCACAAGAAGGCTGTCTATTTGCAGAAGTAGGATTTAATTATAGTATGTCAGACTATGACTTATGCTTTATTGCTACATTTAAGAATCCACCTGCTATCAAGCAGTTTGTTAACTGTGCTGCTTACAAAAAAGTATTAAAATATGTTGATTCCCTAGAAGGTCAGAGCATAATCGTAGATTATATGCCTGAAGCCGAATCAACTGTAGATAAAACTCCTACTCCGGAACCAAAGATTGTGGAAGTAGAAGTTGTTAAAGAAGTTATCGTAGAAAAGATTGTAGAAAAGCCTGTTTCTAAAGATGAAGAAACTACTTCAGAACCTAAAAAGACTACAAGAAAAAGAACTACCAAGGCTTCCACAACACCATCTACATCTGATGAAGATGGTGCAAAACCAGCAGATACTGCCGTTAAAGAAGAGGCTGCTGCCCCTAAAAAGACTACAAGAAAGAGAACTACTAAGGCTGCTTCTAATGCCGATGCAGTTGCACAAGTTACTGATGAACTTTCTCCAAAGGAAACTGAGGCACCAAAAACACCAAGAAAGAGAACCACTAAAACTACTAAGCCTGTCAATGATATAGTGGATGTCACTGTTGCAAATTCGTCAACTGTGAATGCAGTAGTTGAAACAATTGTTGATGATGTTGTTTCTCAGGCTAAGATTTCTAAACCAGTTAAAGTTCAACCGGCAAAACCTATAAGACCAAAAGTTGTTGAGCCAGAGATTGTTAAAGCTACACAGCCTGGAGTTGCGCCTATATCTGCACAGCCTATTAATAATGAGACTCCTGTACAAAGCGTTCAAGCATATGCTCTTTACGAAGATGATGATGAAGATGAAGACGAAGACGAATTACCTGTAATGAACAGAGCAAACCTTAATGCTCTAGATGATACACCTCTTAAACGTATTGAGCCAAAGGGCAAGACTCTCAAAGATGGAGAACGTGCTATGGCTACAGCATGGAGATGTCCTGTATGCGGTAAATTCAATGGTGAATTTGTTGGTCTTTGCGGTTGCGGCGCAAGAAGACCTGATACATACATACCGGTTTCTGCTGAAGAACTAGAAGCAAGAATGATGTCTGAGGCAGATTTTGTTCCAGAAGTAGTATACAAAAATAACATTGTACCTCCATCATTCAAGGAGTACAATGATGCAATTAACGAAACTATCGTTCCTGCAATCAATAACACTATCAAAAAGATTAAGACTGCAGCAGGTTACGAAGTAGAGGAGCCTAAAGAAGAGATTATTACTGCTTTCACCGAGATAGCAGCCAATGCTTCTGATGAGCCAGAGATAATTAGAATTGAACCTAAAGGTGTTCATCTTGAAGATGGTCAGATGGCTATGTCAAATGCATGGAAATGTACAAAATGTGGTAAGATTAATGGTGCTTTCGTGGGACTTTGTGGATGTGGACGTAGAAAACCAAAGAACTACATACCAGTTCCAGACGAAGAATTGAAGAAATACGAGGCTACTCAAAAGGCTGCAGAAGAGTCTGCTAAAAAACCTAAGAAAGAATCTAATCTTGCTCAAAACCTTGCTAACAACATCTCAACAACATTTAATAATGTTAAAACCAAAAGCATGAATACTCTTACCGAAGCAATGAACAGTGCCAATAATCTAGATAGCGGTTCATACAACAAAGGTTTATTAGGTGCTGACAATTCTACAGAAGAATCTTTAAAAAGAATTGAGCCTAAGGGAATTAAACCAGCAGATGGTGAAAGTGCTATGAAGAATTCATGGACCTGTCCAAAATGCGGTAAAGTATTAGCAAGTTATATTGGTCAATGTGGATGTGGTGCAAGAAAGAACGGCACTGAGGAAGATTAATATACACATACAGATTTAGAACAATAAAGAAAAGGATAAGTATTAATGTCGTACAAAATCATCGTATTAGATATCGACGGAACTTTGACTAATTCTAAAAAAGAAATCAGCCCTGCCACTTTGGAAGGGCTGATTGATATTCAAAGCCGTGGATACAAAGTAGTACTAGCTTCAGGGCGTCCAACTCCAGGAATTACCCCTTTGGCAAAACAATTAAAACTTGCTGATTATGGCAGTTATATTCTAGCCTACAATGGCGGTAGGATTATAGATTGTAAAAGCAACGAAACCATTTATCAAAAAACTCTTCCACCAGATTGTCTTCCTACTCTTTTTTCTCATGCAAAGGATGCCGGTCTTGGTCTTTTAACCTACGAAGACCAAGCTATAATATGTGGAACTAAAACTAACAAATATATGGAAATAGAATCTAAGATAGTTAATCTTCCAATCAAAGAAGTACCTAACTTCTGCGAATACATTGATTTTTCTGTCAACAAATGCCTTATGACAGGAGAGCCAGATGAGATTGCCGCTATGGAAGAAAAACTTAAAAAAGTGTTCAATGGCTATCTTAATATATTCCGTTCTGAGCCATTTTTCTTAGAGATTATGCCACAAGGAATTGATAAGGCACATTCTTTGTTAAAACTGCTTAACAGCATAGGTCTTACAAGCAAAGAAATGATATGTTGCGGTGACGGATTTAACGATATTTCCATGATATCAATTGCAGGTCTTGGTGTTGCCATGGAAAATGCACAGGATTGCGTGAAAAATGCTGCTGATTATATTACCAAATCAAATGATGATGATGGTGTTTTATATGTAATCAAAAAATTCATGTCATAATCGAAGCATTATACTATTTATAAAAAAAATCCTGATAATGAAATGCTACAACGCATCTCATTATCAGGATTTTTTAACATTTCATATTAACTTTCTTCATTCTTAGTGTTTGTACATATTATTTAAACTACTAAAGTAACTATTCTTATTACAAACAAAGCTCCTACAACCATGATGATAGGGTGTATTTCCTTAACTTTTCCTGTGAATAACTTAATAATAATCCAACTTAATATACCAAACATAATACCATTAGCAATAGAATATGTGAGCGGCATCATAAGAAATGCAAGATATCCACCGATTGCATCTGCCATATCTCCATCAAATTTCATCTTTGTAATAGAACTTGCCATCTGAAAACCAACATAGATAAGTGCTGAAGCTGTTGCAAATGCTGGTATGGTAAGGAATATTGGCGAGAAAAATAACGCTACTATAAAAAGTAATCCTGTTGTAATTGCTGTAAGCCCTGTCTTACCCCCCTGTGCTACACCTGCACCAGACTCAACCATACTTGTAATAGTTGAAGTACCAAGACATGCGCCTGCACATGTTCCAATTGCGTCAGTTGTAAGAACTCGACCTACCTTAGGAAGTTTACCGTCTTTATCAAGAAGTTTTGCCTGATCAGCAACTCCTATTACTGTTCCTACTGTATCAAACATATCAACAAACATAAAGGAAAATATAATAACTATAAAATTAACTATATTATCCCTAGCCCAACCAAAATTAAATTTAAGAAAAGTCGGACTAAGTGATGGTGGTTTAATATCAGAAAAACTCATTGATGGTATCAAAGAATACACACCAGCCTCTACATCAACAACGTACCATCCTGCCAATTCTGCCAACATACCAAGTATCCATGCCCCAAGAATTCCAATAAGAATCGCACCTTTAACTTTGTAATGATTAAGAATTGCAATGATAAATACACCTGCAATACACAGTGCAAATCCTGGTTCACCAAAGTCACCCAAAGTAACCAAAGTAGTATCATGCTTAACAACAATCCCTGCTCCAATAAGTCCTATAAGAGCAATAAAAAGACCAATACCTGCGGTAATACCATATTTAACATTAGCTGGTATTGCATTAACCATTGTCTCTCTAAATCTGAATAATGACATAATAAGGAATACTATACCTTCTACTAATACTGCTGCTAAAGCAATTTTCCAAGGGTCTTCTATTCCTGCAAGTTCGCCTCCACATACAGATAACGCAAAGTACGCATTAAGACCCATACCTGCAGAAAGCGCTATAGGATAATTAGCCCATAATCCCATAATAATCGTAGCAATTGCAGACGCTAGAGCTGTTGCTGTGAATACTGCCCCTTTGTCCATGCCCGATGAAGGGTCTGAAAGAATATTGGGATTAACAGCCAATATATAGGCAAGTGTTAAGAAAATTGTAATGCCCGCTACAACTTCCGTCTTAACATCTGTTCCATTTTCTTTTAATTTGAAAACTTTTTCTAATATGTTCATGGTTTTCCTCCAGTATTTAATATATTACAGTTAGTCGCAACCACTGTATTTATCTAATATAAAATTATATCATCAGATGCGCATATTTACAATAAAAGCCTTAATTTTATTTGCCTTTAAATAAATATTAATGTAACATATATATATCTATAATTTCTTAACAAACAGGAGCTGCCATGATTAATTTATTCATCATTGACATTAATTCTTTACCCGATCCAAAGGATAATCCCCATTTACTATCCACTCTTCCACTTGCTAAGCAAGAAAGAATCTTGCGCCTTTCCATATGTGAAAAAAGAAAACAAGCATGGGGAAGTGCCTTAATACTAAAAAAAATTTTAAGCGACCACAATCTAACCTTTGACGATATATATTATGGTGACCACAACAAACCATTATGTCCTAACTTGAACTTTAATATCTCTCATAGTAAAAATCTTGTAATATGCGCCGTTTCTCTTTATGAAATAGGATGCGATATTGAAAGTATAGATTACTCTGCTTCCACAGAACTAATAACAAAGATTTCAAAGAGATTTTTTAGTGAAAATGAAACTGCCCTTTTGGAAGAAATAGATTCCTCACAAAAGGACAGCCGCTTATATACATTTTACAGGTTTTGGACCATCAAAGAAAGTTATGTGAAAATGACTGGGGAAGGACTTACCCTACCTCTAGACTCCTTCCAAGTAAAATTCATTGATGACCATGCCCATATTCATCATTGTGATTTCCCTATGGACTGTTACATCACTGAAAAAGATTATGAAGGATATCATATAAGCGTTTGCACCAAAGAGCCTGAAAATGAAATTTTATGCACTCTTATTGACCAGCCTCTTTCTTGATACCGCAACACCAACTATAACAATAGCTATGGCAAACAATACCTGAATTCCCATATACTGAATAATTCTTGCAAGTTTATCAGATTGGTAATTAATAATGTCAGTAACAGCAAGTTCATACCAATAAGCAGGTAAGAAGTGTGCAACCTTAATTATTGTATCGCTTAATAATTCTATGGGTACAAATACACCAGATAAAAAAGCCATTCCAAGAGAGATAATATTAGCAAGCAAAGATACCACCTGCTCTTTAGTTGTAAGTTTCCCAACTAAAAATGTTATTGCAAGGGCAACTGCCATAATACAAAACATATTTATTATATATAACACTGCCTGCATTGCTGACATTTCACTATGAAAAACTATTACGCCTGCCACAGAAAATAGAGCACATATAGCAAATCCTGTAACAAGAACTCCCAGTATTATCTCCAGATTCATCTTTGAAAACTTGTACGAAGAACATTCTATTCTTTCTCTTACATTTTTCTTATCAAGAATTATCAAAACAGGAGTTATTCCACATACGCACATAGCTATAAACATCCATGGCTGATACCTAAAGAAAAACTGTACAGCACTTTGACCTGAAGTATCTTCCCCTTCCGGCAAGTTGACCTTCACAGAAACCTTTTGAGCCTCTAGGGCAAGTTTAACCGCTTCTTTACTATCATATCCAGCGCCTAGGTATGTATTAATTATTGTTATAAAACTATTAATATCTTCTTCCATAAGAACACTTTTAGTTGTGCCATTTATCCTATAAATCTCTAGACTGTCTTTTCCATTCCCCTCTAAATTGTCTTCCTCATATCCTTCGTTTATTCGTATAGCACAATGAATCTTTTGATTGTAGAGAGCATCTTGTATTGTTTCCTTCTCATCATTTTCTATTTCCACTATCTCATGATTATCTTTGAGAAACTTACCGATACCTTTACTAATAACGCTGTTATCATAATCAAAAATAGCATATTTTACAGTACTCTCAGTAAACCCTGTGGCACCATTATTGTCTGTACTAGGAAGAATGAACCCAAACATAAGTCCTGCAAATATTCCTATATACATTATTATTTGCCCTCTATACTTGTTAAGTATTTTCATATAAAGTTTAAAGACTTGCATATTTGTTCCTCCTTAATACCAAAACACTAATTACAATTAAGGCAATTGACATTCCCCCAAGAGTGGCTATATTTCTAATATATCTATCATAAGTATCATATATATTTAACGCATAAAACGAATCCGCAATTAATGTTGCAGGATTAATCCTGTTCAAAATTGGCACCTTTTGCTCTATGGTATACTTAATGCCGCCTATCATCAAGTCCGCAAGCACTGATAAAAAGAGCATTGAAGCCACACATATTCCTTCAGATTTTTTCTCGTTTTTAACAACAGCACCAATTAGTATTCCCAAGGAGATACCTATGCTGGCACCGAAAAGAAGCACAAGCATTATAAGGAAATAGTGTTCTCCAAAGTCCACACCCAAGACAGTTAAGTATCCAAGAGTTATTAATTCTATAACAAATTGTATTAAAAGAAGTGATAAAAATTCAGCAACAACTGTAATCATCTTACTATTAGGAGATAAGCATCTTCTCATTCCTAAAGCACTGGCATTTGCCTGTATACTGTGAACTTTTTGATTCGCTGTTAGTGCTGCAAAGAGGCAACTCATAGCAAATATAGCATAGAAGAAACTTGTATAGACATCCTGATTACCTTCTGAAGTAGTTTTAGAAGTATACTGCTGCACTCCTGCAGTAATAGTTTCTACTGCTTTTCCGATATTCAATGGATTTTTCTCTCCAATATCTCCTACCACCTTATTAACCTTTTCATATTCTTCAAGCACTGTTTTTAGCACAGTAGCTTTAAAGGAATTACTCAACACTTCCATATAAGGCTTGTCATCTACATAGATTATTGCTTCTACTTTTTCATCTTCAAGACTTTTTTTCGCCTTTTCCTTAGACTCATAAGTAGCTATAATAATTCTATCCTCACCCTTTTTATCTAGTTGCTTTAGAGTCTCTTCAAATGTCTTGTTTTCACTTTCTACAACAACTGATACGGGAATTGCATCAAACATCTCATCTTCAAACAGATTGCCAAAGGCAAGATACATAAAAGTACCTAACGCAATAGGAAATATCAATGTCCAAAATATTGTATTTTTGTTCTTTAATGTTGTTTTTAAAGAATACTTAAAATTATGAAAAAACATTAATCTCTCAACTCCTTACCTGTAATTTCCAAGAACACATCATTAAGTGTTGGCAACTCTGAATACACTCTGCCAAAACCAATATTATTGTTTTGAAAATACTCTAGAACACGTACCAAATTGTGTTTTCCTCCACTGTAACATACTGTAAGTCTATTATTGTCATATTTTACTTCATAAACATGTGGTAACTTTTCAATCTCAGCAATATGTTTCTCCTCAAGCAAAGGAATCTCTACTGTAATTGTTTCTGTATTCTTAATCATCTTTTTTAATTCTTCTTTGGTACCCATTGCAACATTCTTACCTCTGTCCATAATCAAAATCCTAGTACACAGTTGTTCTACCTCCTCCATATAATGAGAAGTATATACGATTGTTGCGCCCTGTTCATTTAAGCGAGTGATTCCTTCTAGAATCTTATTTCTACTTTGAGGGTCTACTGCTACAGTAGGCTCGTCAAAGAATATAAGTTTCGGTTTATGCGAAATTCCACATGCTATATTTAATCTTCTAAGAAGACCACCAGAAAGTTTTTTAGGTAAAAACTTTTTATAATCCTCTAATCCTACAAACTCAATTGCCTCTTCTACATACTTTTCTCTGGTTTTCTTATCCTTTATGTATAGCCCACAGAAATAATCAATATTGTCATATACGGTAAGTTCATCAAAAACAGCTACATTTTGCATAATTACTCCGATATCCTTCTTAATATCATAACTGTTTGGACGCATATTCTTACCAAACACTTTTATCTCCCCTTTGTCATAATCAAGAAGGGATAAGATGCAATTAATTGTTGTTGTCTTACCTGAACCATTAGGTCCCAAAAGACCAAATATCTCTCCCTCCTCAATATCTAAATTAAAATGGTCTAAAGCTACCAACTCTTTATATCTCTTTACCAAATTTGTTACTTCTATTGCCTTTGACATAATAATCCTTTCCGCCCAGATAACGGTTTATCAACACGACCTATGGGCAAATCATTTTTCTAATCATATACTACTACACCCATAATGCAATTTCTAGTGAACAAAATCATTTTCTTTAGTGACAAATGTCACTTTTTATAACAGTCTTTTCTGTATGTAAAACAAATTTCCCAATATCCAAAAATATGATATAATATTTTTTATATTGATTGTCCAGAGGTGTCTATGAGTATTTTTTTTGGAAAAACTCTTATATTTTTAGGATGCATCCTTTTTAATATAAGTATCTATTCTATTAATACCAGCTTCGTCATTACTATGCTTGTTGCATTTATTGTCTGCTTTTGGGATGGATTTAATTATAAAAACGTTAATATACCTGTTTTTTTGTATTTAATTACAAGTCTCTTCATACCGCAATTTAGGATATATCTGCCTTTAACAATTTGGAACCTGCACAAATCGTTTAACCCATTTGCGATATCTCTGTATTTCATAGGTACTCTTTTGAGTATATTTGAAAAACCGGGTAATGGTAGTTTTATTTTCTTACTCTTTATGTGCTTTTTGTCACTTACCTGCACAATTATATGCCAGTTAATTACAAGCAATCAAATGCTTTCGCAAAAATTAAAACAGATGCGCGACAATTCCAAAGAGCATGAACTACTAATAGAAGAAAAGAATAAAGTGCTTATTGAAAATCAGGATAACAATATTCATATGGCAACATTAAAAGAACGTAACCGTATTGCAAGAGAAATCCACGACAACGTTGGTCATATGCTAACCCGTTCTATCCTGCTAACCGGCGCTCTTAAAGCCATCAACAAAGACGCTACTGTTGCTGAACATTTGGACAGTCTTCACAACACCTTAAATACCGCCATGACTAATATTCGAGAAAGTGTTCACGACCTGCATGATGAATCTGTCAATTTAAAAAACGTCATCAACGACATAATTACAAGTACCTCAACGCTTTCTATACATTTTAATTACGATATGTCTCAAGACATACCAAGAAATATTAAGTATTGCTTTATTAGTATTATAAAAGAAGGAATTAATAATACCCAAAAACACAGCAACGGGGATAAAATGACTATTCTCCTTAGAGAACATCCTGGTTTCTATCAATTATTAATAGAAGATAATGGCACCAATATAGCACCTAATTTCAATAACGGTATTGGTCTTACTAATATATATGATAGAATAAATGCTCTAGGTGGCAATCTTAAAATCCTTACAGAAAACGGATTTAAAATTCATATTACTATTAACAAATAAAACATCCCTAACGAATAGGAGGAATGCATTTATGAATGTTATTATTGTTGATGATGACACTTTAGTTTCTTTATCCTTAAAAACCATATTAGAAGCCAGTGGTAATATCACTGTTGTTGCAACAGGAAAATCAGGAAAGGAAGCCATATCTCTTTATAAAGAGCATCAGCCTGATGTACTACTTATGGATATACGAATGGACGAAATGAACGGTTTAGATGCCGCCACCTCCATAATAACCGACTATCCGGATGCCAGAATCTTACTTTTGACCACATTTTCTGATGACGAATACATAATCAAGGCACTAAAAATAGGCGCTAGAGGCTATATCCTAAAACAAGCCTTCGATACCATTGCACCAGCCATAAATGCCGTCTATAACGGTCAAACTGTTTTTGGTGACGAGATTATGAATAAAATACCTTCCCTTATTAACGCTTCTGACAGCAATAGTAATGAAGGTTTCAATTGGGAAGCCTATGGCATTACTTCTAGAGAATACGATATTATTCTCTTGGTTGCGGAAGGATTAAATAATAAAGAAATTGCCAACCAACTTTGTTTTTCAGAAGGCACCGTACGTAATTATCTTAGCACAATATTAGATAAGCTTTCCCTAAGAGACAGAACCGGACTTGCATGTTTTTATTACAAACACAGATAAAATAATGGGAACTGTTACCTAAAACAGTTCCCATGCTTTATTAAGCCTATCATAGAATTCTTTGTAAAATGAAGTTTCTTCTTTACTTATATCAAATGGTGTCTGGTAAAATGTTTTTAGTACATACATTACCAACACCCTTTTATTATTCTCATCTAATTCCTTTTGTCCCTCTTCACACTTTTTGAGAAATCTATGCCATTCTAATATATATTTCTCATAAGAAGAAATATCCTCTATTCCAATCCATTTTTTTATCTTTATCTTAGACCTTTCTGTCTTGGAACATTCATAAACTTGAAGAAAGTATTTAAATCCCTCATCATCATAGATTCTTCCAAGGGGAAACAATCTGCATATACCAGGCCTTGCCTTATGTATACTGCATCTTCCTTCACTGTTCAAAAATGCACACTCTTCTTTATCATTTTCCTGTCTCAGATTAGGTAAAATCAATCCGTCAACAACATTAAACTCTATATATTTTGAAACCAATGCATCAAATTCTATATTACATTCCTTCTCTATTCTCCATATATCCATGGGGTCTAAAACTATGGATTTGCCCATTCCTGTGCAACAATCATGACAACCTGTGCAATCATTACATCCCAAACGTGCCATATCGTTATGTTCGTAAAGTTTTCCATCTGAAACTTCATTAATATCTATATTTCTCTTCACTATTTCCTTCCTCTATACATTCGTTCTATTTTATACCGTTAAGTCTTGTTATGGCTTTGTCGTAATCTCCACACATCTTATAATGTTTAATAGCATTTTGGACATCTCCTAAGCATTCATATATAACACCTACGTTATAGTATGCCATGTAACTATTAGCTCCTAGGGATTTACAGTCTTTATATGTGGCAGCCTTTAAATACTGTTCTACACTTTCCGAAAACATTGCATTTTCCATATAAATCATTCCCATAAGGAATACAAAATCACAACTGTATTCAAACTCATTATATATTCCTTCAAAGTCAAGTGCCTGGGTGGCTCTTCCAGCCTCTATAAGGGTGTATCCATAAGTTATTATCATATCCTCTACATATTCTAATCTGGGGTCTAAGTCAAATGTAGTGCCTCTCTCAAAATACTCTATTGCCTTAGCATACTCCCCTAGCATATAATGGCTCTTGCCAAGTTGATACAAAATATAAGGATCCTCTTTTTTCTTTAATTCCCCTTCTAACAAGGTTATGTTTCTGTAGGATTTTTGTCTACGTTCTTGTGGTGTCCCATCATACCCTGTATGCTTTACACTTACCGGAAGCAGATAAGTTTCATACTCCTTACCATCTATTCTACACACCTGTTCATGAATACTTCCAACATAATGATACTGTCTTCTGTCAAATACTCGATTAATTCTTTCCTTATTAGTATTCCTATCTTTATTTCTTTCAAATACATTTACTCTCTCAATACGACCAACTTTGTGTGCATTAGCGCTAATAATCTCCTTTAGCTGGTCAAAATCTGCATAAGTAATAAACTCATCTGTATCTAATACCATTACAAAATCATTGGTAGCACAGCTTATGGCATAGTTCTTAGCCTTACTAAAGTCATTGCACCATTCAAAAAAAACACTTTGTCTGTATACTTTCTTGCGACCTCCACGGAATCATCAGTTGAACCGGTATCCACTACTACCAACTCAAAAGGATATTTAGAGGCGCACTTAAGACATTCATTAAGATTAGTAACTTCATTTTTAGTTATAATACATATTGAAATATTCATAAGTTCTCTCCTTTTATTCTCCTACTAACTGTGCAGAAGTGTTTCGTTATTGCATATCTTGGTAGTGACAAAGTGATGAGCGATGCACTGCCATGTACACATATATGTTACCACAAAACCAATCCAAACACAATTTTATATTTTTTTCATTTGACATTCTTCTTTATTGGGAATAAAATAATTTTTTAGCATAATACTCTAATAGGAGGTATTTTTGATGATTAAGAAACTTAGTTCTTGTATTCGCGAATATAAACGCCCAACTATAATCACTCTTGTATTGATTGTTTTGGAAGTTATAATTGAATGCTACATTCCATTTCTTACCGCCAATCTGGTTAATGATATAAAAGCCGACGTTGACCTTAATATAATCCTTAAATCTGGTGGCATTTTAGTTATTCTTGCTATGCTATCACTGTGCTGCGGTGGAATTGCCGCTTTTACATGTTCAAAGGCTAGTGCTGGTTTTGCCAAGAACCTGCGCCATGACCTTTTCTCTAAGATACAAGGCTATTCTTTTGAAAACATCGATAAATTCTCATCATCATCACTAGTTACCCGTCTTACAACAGATGTTAACAATGTTCAGATGTCTTATATGATGATAATAAGAATCGCTATACGAAGCCCTCTTATGCTTATATTTGCCATTTTCATGGCATGGAGGATGGGCGGTGCCCTTGCAGGTGCATTTGTTGCCACAGTTCCAGTACTTGGTTTTGGACTTTTTATGATAGGTAAAAAGGCTATGCCTGCCTTTAGACGAGTTTTCAAAAAATACGACCGCTTAAATGAATCTATTGAAGAGAATGTACGCGGTATGCGCGTTGTTAAAGGCTTCTCAAGAGAAGAATACGAAAAAGAAAAATTCAAAGTGGCTGCTGATGATATATGCATGGACTTTACTAAGGCTGACCGTATCGTTGCTCTCAACGGTCCACTTATGCAACTTTGCTTATATTTTACAATGATTTTTGTTCTTATTGTCGGTTCTAAACTTACCATTGAAAGCAAAGGTGTTGACCTTGATGTAGGTCAGATTTCTGCAATGTTAACTTACGGAATGCAGATTCTCATCTCACTTATGATGTTATCTATGATATATGTTATGACTACTATGTCTTCAGAATCTGTGAAGCGTATTTGTGAAGTTTTAGATGAGAAATCTCTTCTAACCAACCCTGAAAACCCAGTAATGAAAGTTAAGGATGGTTCAATTGATTTTGAAAGTGTTTCTTTAAAATACTCTGCTAAAGCTAAAAAATTTGCTCTTTCAGATATTAACCTTCATATTAAGTCAGGAATGACTGTAGGTATTATTGGTGGTACAGGTTCTAGTAAATCATCATTAGTACAACTTATTCCTCGTCTTTATGACACTACTGAAGGAAGTGTAAAGGTTGCTGGGGTTGATGTTAAGGATTACGATATTAAAACCCTTCGTGACAGTGTTGCCATGGTTCTTCAAAAGAATCAGTTATTTGCAGGTACTATTAAAGACAATCTCCGTTGGGGTAATGAACAGGCTACAGATGAAGAGATTATTAAAGCTTGTAAATTAGCTCAGGCTCATGAGTTTGTCACCTCATTTGAAGAAGGCTATGATAAATTCATTGAACAAGGTGGTACTAATGTATCTGGTGGTCAGAAACAGCGTCTTTGTATCGCAAGAGCTCTTCTTAAGAAACCAAAGATTCTTATTCTTGATGATTCTACCAGTGCTGTAGATACCAAGACTGATGCTCTTATCCGTAATGGCTTTAAGTCGTATATACCTGATACCACTAAGATTATTATTGCTCAAAGAGTTTCTTCTGTTCAGGATGCAGACATGATTATCGTTATGGATAACGGTCATATAACTGACATAGGAACTCACAGCGAGCTTGTTAACACAAGTGCTATTTATAAGGAAGTTTATGAACAACAGACACAGGGAGGTGACGACAATGAGTAAGAAACCACCATTTGACCCTAAGAATATGCCTGGCAAGCCTCCAAAGCCAGAATTCAACATTGGCATCCTAAAACGTGTTCTTAAAATGCTTAAGGATTTTTACCCAGTAATGCTTCCACTTGCAATTGGCTGTATTATATTTGTTTCTATTACCGCAACCCTACCAGCTATTTTCCAGCAACAGGTTATTGCAGCTATAGAAGACTGGTACCTAACAGGTGACTGGGCAGGGGCTAGCAAAGTAATTATCCCAAAAGTAGCCATCCTAGGTACATTTTATGTGTTCTCAATTATTGCTGTAACTGTACAGTCACAGCTTATGACATTTATGACTCAGGGCTTCTTAAACAAGACAAGACAGCGTATGTTTAATGGAATGCAAAATCTCCCTATCAAATATTTTGATACCAACAAACACGGCGATATTATGAGTCACTACACTAACGACATTGACACCTTGAGAATGCTTATTTCTCAAGCAATGCCAACTCTTATCCAGAGTGCTATCGTTATTGTATGCGTACTTGGAATAATGCTTTATTACAGTATATGGATGACTTTAGTTGTACTAACTGGTGTAGCAATTATGTTTGTTGTATCTGGTAAAGTAACCGCAGGTTCTGCAAAATACTTTATTAAACAGCAGATGTCCATCGGTCAAACAGAAGGCTTTATTCAAGAGATGATGAGTGGTCAGAAAGTCGTTAAGGTCTTCTGCCATGAAGAAAAATCTCAAGAAGATTTTGACCGAATTAACAATCAACTTTTTGAAGACGCTTACAAGGCTCATTCATATGCTAACTGCCTTGGTCCTATTATTCAAAACATCGGTAACATTTTATATGTAATCGTTGCTACTGCAGGCGGCATTTTCCTTCTTACTAATGCAAAAAATATAAGCCTTTCAGGAATGGCATTTGAACTTAGTATTGTTGTTCCTTTCCTTAATATGACTAAACAGTTCACTGGTAATGTTAATACATTTTCACAGCAGATTAACCATGTAGTTATGGGTCTTGCCGGCGCAAAACGCATATTTGATGTTATGGATACCGAACCAGAAGCCGATGAAGGTTATGTTACTTTGGTAAATGCTAAGATAGATGATAATGGTGAAATCAAAGAAGTTAAAGAACACACTGGTACTTGGGCTTGGAAACATCCTCATGGCGATGGTAGTTTAACTTATACTAAACTTGAAGGTGATGTTACCTTAGATGATGTTGATTTTGCTTATGTTGAAGGCACTAATGTTCTTCACAATGTTACGGTTTACGCTAAACCTGGTCAGAAGGTTGCATTTGTTGGTTCAACAGGCGCAGGCAAAACAACTATTACCAACCTGATTAACCGTTTCTACGATATCGCAGATGGCAAGATTAGATACGACGGAATCAATGTTAATAAGATTAAGAAGGCCGACCTTCGTCGCTCTCTTGGTATCGTTCTTCAAGAGACTAATCTCTTCACAGGAACCGTTATGGAAAATATCCGTTATGGTAACTTAGATGCTACTGACGAACAGTGTATAGATGCTGCAAAACTTGCAGGCGCAGATGATTTCATCTCAAGACTTCCTGACGGCTATGACACAGAACTTGCTAACAATGGTTCTAATCTTTCACAGGGACAACGCCAGTTAATCGCCATTGCCCGTGCTGCCGTTGCAGACCCACCGGTAATGATACTCGACGAAGCAACTTCTTCTATCGATACCAGAACAGAGGCAATCGTACAGCGAGGTATGGATAAATTAATGGAAGGCAGAACAGTATTTGTTATTGCCCATCGTCTTTCAACTGTTAGAAACTCAGATACTATTATGGTTCTTGAACATGGACGCATTATTGAAAGCGGTAACCATGATGAACTGATAAATAAGAAGGGCACTTATTATCAGTTATATACAGGAGCATTTGAGTTAGATTAAGCGCCCAGACAAAGTTAATTACAGATATGGATTTTAGGAAGCCACAGGGCAGTGACGACCTTGGATTTATATAAAGCTTGATGACGAATATTCACATACTTTTATTCGAACATCCCCACAAGGATTAAAAACTTGTGGGGCGGTTTTTTGTATGTTCATATTTCGTCATATCTTTATAGATAAATCCAACTAAAATCACTGCCTTGTGGCTTCCTACATCTTATTGTTGGAAAACCAAAACAAATCCATATGAAAGCAATTAACTTTGCTGGGTTTCTACAGGGTATATGGCTAATTTGTAGTTCTATGATTAAAAAACAATCGCCTTGCAGATTCCTCCACAAAGCGATTGCTGTATGTAAATTTATTTTCTTGATACTTTCTTGTTATTTAGATGTTGCTAAAGTATACACACTCGAATATGCACCATATAACTTAGTTGAACCTACTGTCTTATATGCTCTAACCTTGTAGTAGTAAGTTGTTCCCTTCTTTAAGCCTGTATTCTTAAATGAAGTTGCACTTACTGTTCCAACCTTAGTATATGTTCCAGTCTTGCTTGTTGATCTATATACTTCATACCCAGTTACACCAACACATTTATCCCATTTGAAGTTAACATAAGAAGTTGACTTATCTACATATTTCACATTCTTAACCTGTGATGGGCGGATATAGAATTTTATGGTCTTACTTCCACCATATATTCCTCTACCAGTGATTGTCATGGTTGCCTGTCCAGGATTTTTGAAGTTCTTATATGTAATCTTGTAGTCTTTCCAATTAGCAAGGGTTACCGCCTTACCTAATGCAGTTCCCTTTACTGTTACTATTGGTTTGATGTAGTTTCCTGTGTATGCAAACGATGACTGCTTAATTGTTGCACTGAACTTGCTTATGTCTATTGGTCTGATTGTAAATGTGAGACTCAATTTACCAACATAATTACCTCTTCCTGTTACTGTAATTGAAGCAGTTCCAGGATTCTTAAAGTTCTTGTAAGTTACTTTATAATCTTTCCAATTAGTAAGGGTTACGGCCTTACCATTTACTTTTCCCTTCACTGTTACAACAGGTTTAATGTAATCTCCTGTGTAGCCAAATGATGGCTGACTGATTGTGGCTGTAAAGTTACCAAGGTAATTGTCTACGTCGAATTTTATATTATTGTTAATAGCATATTCCAATGCATATGAACCCCAGCTACAATAAAATGCTAAATCTTCTTTACAATTTTCAAAACAATATTCACCAATTTCTTTCACACTATCTGGAACAGCAAGTTTTGATATTTTCATATCACAACATGTACAAGCAGATATAGTAGTTACACTATTTGGAATTATATACTGACCTTGTTTAGATTGAGGGAACCATAACAAAATTTTCATATCTTTCGTATACAATACTCCATCAACCGATGCAAATTCTTTATTATCATTTGACACATTTATATTCATCAAATTTTCACATCCCCAAAATGTATCACCTGTTTTTCCACCAAGAAGTGAATCTTTATAGCCAAGAAACTCTACATTCTTTGGTATATTAATAGTTTTCAACTTTTTGCAATTTAAAAATGTTTCATTTCCAATCTCCTTTAATGTATTTGGCAAATTAACAGATGTTAAATTAGTACATTTTGCAAATGCACGCCAGTCTATAATTTCTAACCCTTCGGACAGTTTTACCTCTGTTAAACTACTACAACTTTCAAATGCTCCATACTTTATTTCTTTTACTATTCCCTTCATCTCAAAAGATTCTAGATTTTCACAATAATAAAATGCATAACTTGAAATACAATCAAGGTTAGCTAGAATTGTTACTGATTTTAATTTTTCGCATTTGCAAAATGCATCTTCCCCTATTTCCATAACTTTATATCCCAAAATTTCCTTAGGAATTGTAACCTCAGTATTATTTCCGCTATAAGCGGTAATAACCACCCCTCCATCTCTAATTTCGTATTCGAGTCCATCTTCTGTTGTAGCCGCATTGGCCACAATCTCATTTCCGTATACTGTCACTATCATGCTTAAACAAAGCAGGATATAAAATTTTAGCATCTTCCTAGCTAACTTCATAATTAGTTCCTCCTTAAACATTAAACTTTCGTGCCACCATTTGGTCGCACCGTTATGTATATTATGCTACCAAATGGTAACATTGTCAATAAAGGATTGATGATTATGTATTGGCGTAGAGTTGAAGATTTAAGAGTAGATAATGATTTAACACAGCAACAGGTTGCAGACATTTTGCACTGTGCAAGAGAAGTATACAGACGCTATGAGAAGGGCACTAGGGAACTTCCATTGTCCTATGCCATTATTCTGGCAAAGTATTATAATGTTTCCCTAGATTACCTGGTTGGGCTTAGCGATAAGAAACATTAAATCTCATTTAGATTTATTTCTAAAGAAACTTAGATAAGTAACAAATATGCAAAACCAGCTCCAAAAATCATTTTTTGTGGAGCTGGTTTGTAGATATACTTTTTCAATTGGAATACCCCCATATATAATCAATCTCCCTTATCCTCTCCCATCAATAATCCGTCAATTACAGAATGTACCATATGTGTATTCTGTAATTTATTAATTGCACACAATTTCTTTCCAGCATCTTTGCTTGATGCACCGCAATGATATACTTGTTCTGTCTCCTTGTTGTAATCTAGCACAATCCACCTATCGTGACAATCTGGGTTAGGTTTTATTCTGAGAACAGGATACTGTTCCTCAAAGTCTTTTATTACTGCTGGCGTCAAGAATCCTTTTCTACCATGCCCGTTTTCTGTGAATAATACTACCTCTACACCTTCCTTTTTCTGAGACAATAATTGTAGTGTCTTTGTATTCACATAATCATCTACAACATAAATACTTGTAGTTGCCTGTTGATATATATCTATATATGCTACATCAGCTTCAAACTTTTGTCCTTTATAAATAACAAAATTCTTAAAATCCTTATCAGATATAAAGTTCTCATTAAGTTCATCAATACTTTTTTGGATTTTTAAAACATCTTGTTCCGTCTTCTTTTGCCTATCCTCTAGCCCCGAAATCTGCGCAGACATCTCAGATACTTTCGCGGTTACAAGGCGCATCTCGGACTGGGTGGCAAATTGCTGATTCTGCATTATATAGTGTCGCATCTCACGAAAGGCACGCATAATAAATATACTTTGTTGTTCTGCAACTTCACCTTTTAGCACTGTTGCTAGCATGTATATTCCTTGTTCAGTGAATGCAAAGGGTAATTTCTTTATGTTTGTTCCCCTTTTATCTCCACTCTCATTCAAAGTCGCAATTTGCGACTTTGAAAATCCCTCAGGAATTTCTTCTCTATTCAACTGAAACATAAAATCCTCAGGAAATCTATTGATATTACGCTTTGCTTGTTCATTAAGTCGCTTTACTTCATATCCATAGATTTTTGCCAAATCAAAATCAAGCATAACCTGCTTTCCTCTTATCATATACACCTTATTATATATATTATTCTCGATGACCTCATTCCCCATTTCTTTATTATCTGTTATTAATTCTTTATCCTCTTCCATAGTGCTCCTTTCATCTTTTGGCTCATCTTTTGCCTTCGTCGCGTAAAATTCATCATTGTCATTAACCATAAACCCTTGTATCCAAGGGTAACACTTTTTCCTCTATTAGTCAACACTTCTACATAAATCCCCCTTCTGCGTTTTTTTATACAAAAAGCCAGCTCCACAAATCACTTTTTGTGGAGCTGGATAATAATAGCTTTATATTAATCTCAATTTGTTTTCCACTTACCCTTGCTGACAAATTCCTACAGGTGCAATACTCTTTCCTTAATCTCCTGAGTTCTTCCCTGATTCCAGAACTGTGTTCCAATGTATCCGCAAGTTCTTCTTGCTACTGATAACTTATCCTGATCTCTGTTCTTACAGTTTGGGCACTCCCATACAAGCTTGCCTTCGCTGTCTGTTACAATCTGGATTTCCCCATCAAAGCCGCACACTTCACAGTAGTCGCTCTTAGTGTTTAACTCTGCATATACGATATTATCATAGATAAACTTCATTACTGACAATACTGCTTCAATATTATTCTGAAGATTTGGAACCTCTACATAACTGATTGCACCACCTGGTGAAAGTTTCTGGAAATCAGCCTCAAATCTTAATTTACTGAATGCATCTATCTTCTCTGTTACATGTACATGATAACTGTTAGTAATGTAATTCTTATCTGTAACACCCGGAATAATTCCAAATCTCTTCTGTAAACATTTTGCAAACTTATAAGTAGTTGATTCCATTGGAGTTCCATATACTGAGTAACTAATGTTCTCAGCCTGTTTCCATTCCATACATTTATCATTAAGTTTTTGCATTACTTTAAGAGAGAATTCCCTTCCTTCTGGTGATGTATGACTCTGTCCTGTCATTCTTACGCACATCTCGTAAAGACCTGCATATCCAAGAGAAATTGTTGAATATCCATTAAACAATAACTTATCTATCTTCTCACCTTTTTCAAGTCTTGCAAGTGCACCATGCTGCCAAAGTATTGGAGCAACATCCGACTTAGTGCCAAGAAGTCTTTCATGACGACATCTAAGAGCACGGTGGCAAAGTTCTAATCTATCTTCGAGAATCTTCCAGAACTCATCCATGTCTCCCTTTGCTGAACATGCAACATCAACTAAGTTGATAGTAACAACACCCTGATTAAATCTACCATAGTATTTGCGTGTTCCATCTGGATTTCTCTGTGTATCTTCAACTGTAGGGAATGAACGACAACCCATACATGGATATACATCTCCACGCTTAAGTTCCTTCATAACCTTTGCTGATATGTAATCAGGAACCATTCTCTTTGCAGTACATTTTGCTGCTAATTCAGTAAGATACCAGTACTTAGAAGTAGGCTCTACATTATCTTCATCAAGAACATATACAAGTTTAGGGAACGCTGGTGTAATGCTAATACCCTTTTCGTTCTTAACACCCTGCATACGCTGAATAAGAACTTCTTCAATAATCATTGCAAGGTCATCTCTTGTCTGTCCCTCTGGTACCTCATCAAGATACATAAACATAGTGACAAATGGTGCCTGACCATTACATGTCATTAATGTTATGAGCTGATACTGGATTGTCTGAATACCACTTTGAACCTCCGAACGGAGTCTCTTTGCCACAATCTTTTCAATAATTGCAGGGTCCATAGAGTCTCCACACTCTGTTCTTTCATCTATAACTTGATTACGAATCTTCTTTCTGCTTATCTCAACAAATGGTGCCAGATGTGAAAGTGTAAATGTCTGTCCACCATACTGGTTACTTGCTACCTGTGCAACAATCTGAGTTGTTACATTACATGCAGTAAAGAAACTATGTGGTTTTTCAATTAACGTCTCACTGATAACTGTTCCGTTCTGTAACATATCTTCAAGATTAATCAAATCACAGTTATGTTCCTTCTGAGCAAAATAATCTGAATCATGGAAATGAATAATTCCTTCTTCATGTGCCTGAGTAACCTCCTCAGGTAAAAGAACTCTCATTGTTAAGTCCTTACTAACCTCTCCCGCCATATAGTCACGCTGAGTAGAGTTAATAACAGGGTTCTTATTAGAGTTCTCCTGCTTAATGTCTTCATTAAGCTGTTCAATTAATGATAATATTCCATTATCTGTAGTGTTAGTCTTTCTTGAAAGTTCTCTCTTATAACGGTAACGCACATATTTTTGTGCAACCTCATATCCACGCATCTCCATGATACCTGTCTCTACCATATCCTGAATCTCTTCTACGTGGGCAATATAAGTCATTCCTTCAATCTTTTTGCAAATAGAATCTGCTATAGCCTGAATCTGATGCTCATTCAAACTATATATAGGGTCTACCTCATTGTTAGCTGCTTTAATCGCATTAACAATTTTGGAAAGGTCAAATAATACTTCTTCGCCGTTTCTTTTAATAACTTTCATTACGCATTCTCCTTTTTTGTCTCCCAAAAACTGTATCATCTAGTTTTCGTCCCGTAAGGGCCGCTTACTACATATTGTACTTATATGCCTAACCCTTGTCAACATATTGTGCGATATTTAAATATACTATTTTTATCCATTTTTTTTAGTAAATATGACGAAATATGCTTTTATAGAAATATTTTTATATTTTGCATATAATGTTTTTCAACTTTTTACCGACGTTTTTTTCTAATCAATTGTATTTTACTGGAATATTAACAAAAAAAGAACACCACAATATATTGTGGTATTCTTTCTAATAACAATCTTCCTCTTAACTGTCTTCCCAATGCAACTGAAGTATTTCCTATAAATTAACATCTGATATATATGTTCTTTCTGTCATATTATGAATTACTTCTTTTAACAATAATGGAAGGAATGGTTTTGTAATGTAATCATCACATCCATAACTTGCAAAACCTTCTGCTGCATCTATGTTTTTCTCACTGGTCATGAGCACTATCGGCATCTTATGGTTTTCTTTAATACGCGCTATAGTTTCAAGTCCATCCATTCCCGGCATTTGCTTATCAACGAGTACCAAATCATATTCTTTCTCACCAAGCATCTTTAAGGCTTCCTCTCCACTGTTAGCCGATTCAATCTCATACATAGGTTCATCTCTCATTATTCTTGCAATCAGTTTGTGATTTATTACATCATCATCAACCGTCAACACCCTTTTTTTATTAGACTGAGTTTCTCTAAGTTCATAGTCCTTATCTTCGTCAATAATCTCAAGCATTATGTTTGCCACTTCTGGGTCAAACTGAGTACCTTTTCCTTTTTCTATCTCGCTTCTTACAATTTCTTGTGGTAAAGCATCTCTGTAACTTCTGTTACTTGCCATTGCATCATATGAATCAGCCACACCCAAAATCCTTGCAATCTGCGGAATATTTTCCCCTGCAAGTCCATTAGGATAACCTCTTCCATCATATCTTTCATGATGATATTTTGAGGCTGTTGCAATATAGGAATTATCACCAATGCCTCTTAATATATTATAGCCTGTAATCGGGTGTATTTTGATAAGATTATACTCTTCATCTGTAAGTTTACCAGGTTTATTGATAATCTCTGCAGGTATTCTTATCTTTCCAACATCATGCAAAAGACCTGCACGGTATATTTCTTCTTGCTCTTCTTTGCTCTTACCCATCCTTATTGCAATCATTTTAGAGTATTTTGCCACTCGCTTAGAATGACCACTAGTGTATCTGTCCTTGGCATCTACAGCTTCACTTAGTGCGGTTATTGTCTGTAAAAACAATTCCTTTGTGCGCGCCTGCTGCTGTCTAAGTTCTAAGGTCTTCTCTTCAACTTCTTTTTCCATAGCAATATTATAATTCTCTATGCTCTTATAATATTTATTCTCTATGGTTCTG
The DNA here is from genome assembly GCA_017396145.1 of Lachnospiraceae bacterium. GTDB lineage: Bacteria > Bacillota > Clostridia > Lachnospirales > Lachnospiraceae > RUG11200. Next base: position 10,402 of record JAFQMS010000035.1, on the reverse strand, counting down.
TCTGTAAATTCCATTAGATAACCCACATTTTTCGTTTTGCCATAGGAAATACTGGACACTGTAAGTTGATAGTATTTTTCATCGATACATAATGTTTTACCTTGTATTTCATCTATTTTTCTATTATATAGACAGGAAATTGCTTCTACCCACAGATAGTTGTCAGATGGTTCAACTGTTTTATCCACTACCCATTCCTTAATCTCTGGGAACATTTTTTTTGCATATGCATTGGCATTCATATATCTGTATTTTTTATCAAATGCTATGTATCCATACTCTTTGATATTCTCCATAACCTTAAAAATATTAGTAGACATATCATACATATTCATTCTTTCAAGATACACAATAAATATTGCTATTCCAACCAGATATCCCACCGATACCAATTCCACATCAAAATCTGTCAATCTGTCTACCATATAAAATGAGATTACAGATACACATACAGTGCTTATGCTTATTACTGTCCTTATAGATATTTCCCGTCTCTTTTTTATAGCAAGAATACTAAAGGCTATCATAATAACACCATACATAATCATCATCGCAGGAAATAGCATATGTAACGGACCATACACTTTATCCAAATAACTATAACCATTTTCCCTGACTAAACGAACTTCTTTGTAGTACCAATCGTTATATCCCATTGTCATCGCTGACACCAGCACTATTCCAGAGAAAACTGCCATAAGGTTTTTAAACCATCTTGCTATCTTTAATTTACACAACCGGGCAATAACCAGTGTCGCAAAGAAGGTAGCAAATGGTGTTCCAATGTATATAATCCTATTAGCCCATAACGCGGTGTCTAGTGTTTGGGCTCTGGAAAGAACATATCTTCCAAAACAGTTTATTGCAAGCATTATTGCAAAAAGAGTAAAGTTTCTATCAACGTTTCTGTTTCTAACCATATATAGATTCAACATAGCCACTGATAGCAAAAACACTACAAAGTAAAACATCGAAACCATCTTTTATTCCTTGCCTTTCTAAAATTATTAACCCCCTTAATATGCTGCCATTACTCTTTTATACTGCTTCCCTATCTCACTATGAATCTCCCATAATTCCTTCTGCAAAAGTTCTACTTTTTCTTCAAATCCATTCTTTGTCATCTGCTCAAGTTTATACGCCAAATCTCCCAAATCCATGGCTCCAATTGTATATGCATTATTCTTAAATGCATGTATTCTAATGCTGTACTCCTTATGATTACCTGATGAGTAGAATCCTTCTAATTCTTTTTGTATGGGAATACTCACAAAGTCTCCCAAAAGTTCTAGATAAAACTCCTCATCTAGTGCACACATCTCAATTCCTTTTTCAAAATCTATATAAGGTAACCTTCTTTGTAAGGCAACAAATTCTTCTCTCTTAAATTCCATAGTTTCTCATCTCCATATCTATCTTAATTATACTCCCCATTTTTGAGAATGCAATAAGGACCGCAGACAAATAATTCTCTTCAAATTATTTCCTTTCGGTCCATTAAAGATTTAAGATTATTATATTTTAAACACTAATTTCTTACATTCTATTAATAAAATTTATCTGAATTCTTAATAGCCTCTTGAACATCCACATAGTATTTCTTCGGATTTTTAGAATCAAAATATATATCTACACTTCTGATATCATACATGTCCAATTTCTCATAAAAGTTTTTGCTTTTACATTCTCTATACTCTCCCGTAGGATCTTGTACTCTACAGTAAACAACATATGGATGTCGTCCATTTACCTTCACATTCACATTCTTATCAATATATACATCATTAGAAACACATCTAATTCCTGTTTTTTTCAATTTTGTGTTAGGTGAAAAGCCAGCCATACACAAAGTAATAATTAATCCTATTCCAGCAAAGACTGCGCCAAAAGCAATGGCAAATATGGGTGCATTACCACTCACTTCTTTGTATCTTACATCCTTCGGATTACTTGGGTCGTAATGTAGATTTATGGTGCCACCCACATGCATACTAGACGAATATTCTCCAATCTCAATATGCTTATATTGTGTTCCATCTACAGTATATGTAACAAACACATCATGTTCTGTTTTGGTCCTTCTCTTTTTGCCGCTTCCTGTAGTTTTTGTTGTCACATTAATATCATCAATATAAGCTGTTACTTCCTTTGCTCTGGCATAGAATCTTTCATTCTCCTTCTTTTCCCTAATGCCAACTACAATTATAACGATACCTATCGCTACAAAAATTAGTCCTCCAAGCATTCTTGATAATTTTTTCATAATTAATCCTCCATTACCTATTGTAGGTTTCTGTTTTATCGTTTTTGTTCTTTTTCTTCAGTTTCATCCTTCTTCTTTGCTTTTTCTGCTTTTTCCTTGGCTATCTCCTTAGCATTATCAATGGCATCATCAACTTTTTCAATTAACTTATCCCATTCCTTATCTGTATATGCCTTAGCGCCTATCTGCACCACAGGCTTTGGTATGGTTCCGTTCTTCACATTTTCTTCCATCTCTTCAATAGTGCCACGAAGAATTGCGCTGTAATCTAATTCCTTAGAATCCGATGTATGCGTATCGTTCTTTTTATTGATTCCCGGATTAGATACAGCAAAACTATTGTTTCTTGAAATACCATCCATCATAATAACCCTCCAACGCTACATAGTAACCTATTCAATTTTAAATGCACCACATAGATAGATTATACCATTAATAGATGTATTTTTCTATATTATAATTGTAATTTATATATCATTTAAAACCAAAACAGAACCTTAAGCGCATTTTAAAATACATTTGGACTTGTAATTCTTTCTATTTGCTCACAATTCCTTTTTAGAAAAAAACCGCAATCCCTGATTTCCCAAGGATTGCGGAATAAATTACTCTTTATTTGGTTCCACTATCACCGATTACTCGATTACAGCAGCAACTCTACCAGAACCTACTGTTCTACCACCTTCACGGTCCGATTGGACTTGATTTAGAAACTGGTTTGTTACTGTTTTGTGCCATTTTATCCACTTATTTATACATATTCGATGGCAATATTCACTTTTTCTTCAGCTTATAAGTATCAAATTCGTATCACGATTTTTGTGCGATTTTGACTTTATTTTTATCCGTTTTCGATGATTTTTCTCGGAACTCTCAAAATCATTCGTCCACCTAGATTATATTCTAAATAGGCGAACGGAGTTTGTAAAGTAGAATTTTCAAGGTATTGAAAGAAGTTTGGGCGAGAATGATACAGGTTGAAATGTATCATTTGGCTATTTCTTCTTATATTTTCTATCTCTATTAGCGCCAATCGGATCAATATAATCAGAAAGACCTTTTAAGATTTCCTTTACTCGGCTCTCTTTCAAATCCAGTAATTCACAAAAATCCCAAATGTCATATTCCTTGTCTTGTTCCATAAACTCAAGAATTTTTTCCTGTTGCATTTGAGTCTTTTTCGTCGTTTTTTTATCGCCGGTTTTTATCGGCGGTTTTTTATCGCCGGTTTTTATCGCCGGTTTTTTATCGCCGGTTTCGTTAGCATCTTCTTTATTTCTCCACACTCCATCTGCACCAACTTGCCCATACTGACCATATCTCAATAAAGACATATACTGCTCACATCCATGTGCACAAACAGATACACCGCCATTCTCTGCATCAATCGCTGGTAATGGAGCATTTATCGTCATACATTCAGCTTTAATCTTCAAAAATCCTCTGCCCCAAGACTCCACATCTCCAGAGCGAAATGAAACATCTGCAAGTTTCGGATTATTCGGTACAGATTCATGTTTTTCATATACTCTTTCATCCGTAGGCACACGCTTCGACCATGAACCCATATTGAATATCACAATCTTGTCTTCGTATACAGAAACTTGAATCGGAACACCCGTAGCATAATCTTTATGATTGATTGCATTGAGCAACAATTCACGAACAATACCTCTTGTCAGCATATTGGTTTCTGTACGCTGAACACCTTCGTAATCCACCAAAGCCTTAAAATATTTCGTAAAGATTAAATCTATAGTCTTGTCCACCTGCAAAATCAGTGGTCCTTCTACAACGTCCTGATATTGTAAATCTTCGATTGGTTCCGCACCTTCCCCAAAAGCACCCACAAGAGAAAAATATCCAATCTTAATATACGCACCTGTCACATACTGCTCTGGTGTTGGATGAAATAATAAAATAGCAGCTCTGGTTAAATATTCACCTTCAAACATCTTCAGATTTCTTAATAGCAATTCATCCGAAACATTTACTTCGTTTTCTGTCATCCTATTGCTTTTTACAGTTTTTGCTCTGAATGCTTGCAATGCATCCTTGCTCAAATCCGATACTTTTACATTTGGTATCGGAACAGCATCCCATGTTCTTCCGGCACGCTCTAACAAGAAGTTCTGCAATTCAAACCCATTCAATTCCTGCAAAGTAGAACCAGAACGCTTATAATATTTTCCATCACAAGAAACGGCAAATGGATATTTTATAATACTAATAGAAATATATTCTCTAGTACCATCTTCCATTTCCCAAATCTTATTTTCTCCTTCGATTGTCGCAAGCGGTCTATAAAGTCTATCGGAATTGTCTAACATTCCCGTACTAATTTCACCGCATACATATTTATTGATAAGTTTGCTCGAAATATCTTCTGGCACAGTAGCACCATAACGTATATTTTCCGCACCATACGCTTTATGAATATTTATGCTGGCTACAATTCCCAATCGATTATTAATCTTATTAGGCAATGCTTCAAGCATTCTTCGAGAATCTTCAATTCCTACCACATAGCCATCATCATTTACGCCAATATAGAGAGTTCCACCATCAGCATTAGCATAACCGCATAGCCATTTTAAATATTCATCTTGCCAAGACCATTTCCATTCAATCTGCTGAGATTCCTGTTCATGTTCTTGGGATATATTATTACTATTCATACCTCACATCCTTTACAGGTTAATAAAATGCCCAAATCACGATTCCTTACCTATGCTTTTAAAAACATTTAATTATTTCTTCAAACACATTTTTACGGCATCTTCAAGAGTATCACAATGTAATGGTTGCACAGTTCCTTGTTTCAACTTCCACACCGTGTAACCCTTATTATCAATGATTTCACCTTTACTATTATACTTCTTTTCACTTATAAGTCTAACCAATAAATCTGGTCCTTCATCATAAGCTTTGTCAATAAAAAACAGTTTGCGTTCGCTATCTTGAATAATCAAATGATTCCCCTTAGTATCAAGAGCATATATCTCATCATCATCCCAAACCACAAAATCAGGATTAAAATTATTTGTCCCTTTTCCATCCAATAAAGGAATCTGAAAATATCCACTAGATGGATTTCTCATCCACTTAAGACCAATTTTATCTAGTTCATTTGCAAAATCCTTTTCAAATTTGTTAAAGTCACTATATTGAGGATGTATTGAATTTTTAAATTCTATTCCCGAATCATTAACACAAATGTCTCCGACTTCTATTGTGTCTAAGGAATTTTGCACAATCACGGATTTTTCACGATATACATCAGCTATCTTTTTTGCATATTCTTGAAGATAATTTCTAGCATTACTGCTATACTCAATCAATGCATCGAATTTAGGATTGGAATAATCGCACAGAGTAAGTGCTCCTTTAGCAAGCTTTCCTAATTCTCTTTTAAACACCCATCTAACACTTACTTTATTACTATGTCCTGTTTCAATCTCATTTTCTATTAAGCCTTCATTATCGCCAATTGTCCCTATTGCTCTAATTGTGGTTCCTGACCCAATTGTATTAGTTGTATCATTATTGAAATCATTCATCAATTCCATCAATTTCTCAATTTCTTTTTCAGCTTCACATGAATTGACTGCTACATCTGGTAATTCCACTTGAAATCTTGGCGAAACAGATGAACGATTCGTTTTTCCACTAGACGATACTCTGTATGTAATATTTATTTCAGGTATTTCTACAGATAGCGTCTTTTTTACCTCTTCAATGATATCTCTAAAAACTTCTTTCTCGTCCGTTTTTATATAAAAACTGGCCATGTTTAATCGGTCGTCTGGATAATGTGTAATTCCAGGCTGTCTTAACACTCTTCCTATTATCTGTGTTACCTGTGTATTAGATCCCATGTCCTTATCTATATAAGCAAAATAACATTCTGGATCATCCCAACCTTCCTGTAACGACTGATTAAATATAATATGTCGATAGTTACCTGCTATGAACTCTTCATAATCATTATCCCCTCCTGAAAAGAGATGAAAATTGTCAGGCTTAGGGAACTTTTTATCAAACTTCAAATCACAGTACACAGCAATTTCATCTGGACTAACACCTTGTTCAACCAAATGCTTCCAAATTTGAATAGGACGTGCTAACCTTTCATTAAAAGGAACCATAATATTATCAACCTGCGAAGTTTTTGCCAAAACATTTGTGTTGCTAACATAAATAGCTTTCGGTCTAAAATCACATCCATATTTTTCACACAAATCCTCTACATCATGCATATCCGCAAGCAAACCATTTAACGCAATTTCCATCGGTGTCAAATATCCCCCCAATGATATATGCTTTTTAATTAGTCCACTATCCACAACTGCCTTATTGCTTATAGCTGTAATCAAGTCTGCATCTGTCATTCCATTATCGCTCTTCAAACGATCGATATACTTTTCTAATCTTTGAGGAACCTTTGTTGTTGCACTCGCAGCAATAAGTGCGTCTGGTTTTAGTTCTAACAAGAGATCTAATTGTTGGTCAGACAAATTATGTCCCTCATCATAAATAATAACCAGTTCTCTTTGTTCACCTCTATCATTTTCACGTTTCTTCAGAATCTCCCATAGAGACTCACTTGCCTCATCCAATCCTGTCTGAAAAATCTTTCTGTCTCCAGCTTCCTTATCTTTTTGATTAAACTTTCCTACTGTAGCAACCAGCACCAACCCTTTTGCATCATCAAGGACATCTTGGCTTTTACACTCTAGCAAAGGCTTAACAACATAACTCGGAATATTGTCTACATATTTTCCATTAGATAAATTTTCCAAAGTCTGTCCGACCACAACCCTTCCTTTAGATAGCCACAATACGATAGGTTGTGTTGTAGTTATTGTTCGCATTTGCTCAATCGCATCCGCCAAAACTAATGTTTTTCCAGCTCCTGTAATAGCAGAAAGATTTTGATAAAAAGGTACAATCTCATTTTTTCTAATATATAGGGGATCGCTCATATAAGATTCATATCTCTCTGCAATCTGTTCTGATGCTTCAATCTGAAAGTTTTTAAGTTCCAAAACTATTCCTCCTCATTATTATATCTGTCACAATTTTCATTTAATCCAAGATGTAGAAGTATCTTATCCGGTATCTGATAAAATTTCACTTTATTTGTTTGATAGCTTTGTGTACGAGCATAAATATGGTATGGACTTCTAACACCTTCTCGCTTTGCTTCTTTTAAAATCTGCATATAAGTATCTTGGTCCAATTTTCCAACAGAGTCTTTTCCATTCCATACAATAAAAAAACCTTCGCCAAGCACATTTTTCCCAACTAAATATTGATAATCTTTATCAATTCTTTCTATCAGGCTTGAGTTGCGTCGTTTATCTTCTTCCCAGTGGGACGCAATAACCATGTCTACTAGTTCTTCTCTTTGCAGTTCTAAAATCGCCTTAGCATCAACCTTCTGTTCTAACTCCCAATATACAAATCCACCATCTAACTTTTCTTCCATCACTTTGGTGTTTCCAGCTTTATCAACTCGCTCGCCTGTAATTGCTCTTTTTAAGCGCTCTCTAGTTAAAGTGCTTGCATATTTATCATCCTTTTCACCTTTTTCAATTAAGATAAAACTCCTATTTGAATCTGATAAATAGTTTAATTCTAAAACAGCATGTCCTGTTGTTCCAGATCCTGCAAACGGATCCATAACAATACCATTTTGGGGACACCATAATTGTATAATCTTTTCAATAAGTTTTAATGGCTTAACGGTTTCAAAATCATGACCTCGTCCCAAAATGTAATTTAGTTCATTCATACCGGTTTGGCTATGTCCACTCTCTGAATGCTCCCACGATTGACACCCTAGTACAAATTCTTCATCATAATCTTCATTCGCCCAAAATGTTAATGGCACCTTTCCTTGTTTAACATATTTTAAATATCTCTTGCAACGGGGACGTCCATATCCATCTTTAAGGAAGTGAAGAATAGGCATTACTTCTGATTTTTTTATCTTTAATGCCTTTTTTTCAGCTTTTTTAATAATTTCATCTTTTTCTTCTAATGTTACGACGGGTGTATTATCAAGGTTTTGCTCCGCCGGTATGCTTGGAAGTGTCGCACCTTTTATCACTAATGCTTTTGTACGCCCATCTCCTAAATCCTTTTCAACGTATTTACTTCCCCATGCTTCTAAATATACCCTCATATTTTTTTTGGTATGTCTCCATGAACCTGAGCCTGGATAATGCAAATCTCCTGTAAACGGTGATTGTATTGCATATCTATCTTTTTCTGATTTAGTTCTTGCACATGGATCACCACTCGTCCAATCTCCCTCTGGATCGTTATCTGGGTTCGAATATTTAGAATTCATTTCCTCAGTACGCGCTAGTAATTCTGTTTTTGCATTACTCTTGTTCTTTGCATATACCAATACGTACTCTGTCGCACTTGATAAATGTACACTATCATTTTTAGGCGAATATGATTTTTGCCAATTAATTAAGCCAATTCTGTTTTCTTCACCAAATACTTCATTTAACATCATTCCCAAATGGAATAACTCTCTTTCATCGATACAAATCGCTAAGATTCCATTTGGTTTTAACATAGAATACATCATTTGAATTCGTGGATACATAAATTTTATCCATTTGGTATGTCTTGACCCATCTTCAAGTGTTACAATTGAACCTAACTCAGGATCATTAGGATCTGTATCCCATTTATCATTATACCTAAAATCTTTTCCTGTATTGTAAGGAGGATCTGTTACTATTAAGTCCACCGTTCCACGATATTTAAACAACGTAACCATAGCCTGTAAGTTTTCGCCGTCAATTAATAAGTTATTACACATTCCACTTAAATCATTAAATGAAAGTTCCTTATTAATGTGTACAACTCTCGGCATAACTTTTCGCTGTATCATTTGAGCTGTGCGTCTTCCATTAAAAGAAAGTGCGACCCCACCATTTATCATCTTGGTTAATGTTTCAACCAATTCTTCCTTGCTCATCATTTCCAAGTTATTTACATTAGCGTCTATCATTTTTTATCTCCTCCGATTTTATAAGAACGCTGTTTTAGATGTGCTCATTACAACTAATTATAAACAAATTATCTGTCCCATAATCCGTACTCAAAAGGCATCTATATCTCAACTCGCATAAACATCCTATTTTATCTTACAATTATTATAATTTTATCACATTTCGCTTCAATTAACCACAGAAAAGATAAATTTCCTATGTAAACCGATTCAAACATTTATGTCCGAATCGGCTCTTTCCTACCTTCTTACACCAACCACTTTACTTCTAATCCATTCCTTGGCACCTTCAACTTGTTCAATAAACACATCCAGCGCATTCCTACTCCCCACAACAATCTTCTTCATAAATTCATACGCTTGATTTTATTACCATAGAAGAATACTTTGAGTGGAAAATCAAATGGCCTCACAAGGACAAATAACAAGGAAATTTCTCTCATGTGTATCAAATCTGTATCATAGCACTCTCAACACGAAAAATGTTGATGAGTGCTTTTTCTTTGTTCGCTAATCTTTTCAGATACTAAAAAACCGCAACCCCTCAATAATAAGGGATTGCGGCTAATAGTTAAATTAGTATTGTTCCACTATCACCGATTACTCGATTACAGCAGCAACTCTACCAGAACCTACTGTTCTACCACCTTCACGGATAGCGAATGAAAGACCCTGCTCCATAGCGATTGGATGGATAAGTTCGATAGTCATTTCTACGTTATCACCAGGCATACACATCTCTGTTCCTTCTGGAAGGTTGATAACACCTGTAACGTCAGTTGTTCTGAAATAGAACTGTGGTCTATAGTTGTTGAATAATGGAGTATGACGTCCACCTTCGTCCTTAGTTAATACGTAAACCTGTGCAGTAAATTTGGTGTGGCATTTTACTGAACCGGGTTTAGCAAGAACCTGTCCTCTTTCGATATCGGTTCTAGCAACACCACGAAGTAATGCACCAATGTTATCACCAGCCTGACCTTCGTCAAGGAGTTTACGGAACATTTCGATACCGGTAACAACGGTTTTCTTGGTTTCTTCTTTGATACCAACGATTTCAACTTCTTCAGAAGTACGGAGCTGACCACGCTCAACACGACCGG